>CAYMOC010000005.1:0-32382 GCA_964391965.1 uncultured Thermoplasmatales archaeon
AAATGCAAAATGAATTAAAAGAATCCGGAGCAAACCTTAAAATCGTAAAACCCGAAAATATGCATTTAACTTTAAAATTTCTTGGAAATACAAAAACCTCACAAATTAATCAAATTACAAAAATTCTAACAGAAATCTCAGAAGAAAAAAAACCATATCAAATTAAACTAAAAAGTATAGGTGTTTTCCCAAACAAGAACTACATGAAAATTATCTGGGTTGGAGTTGATGATAACGGAGAAACAAAAGAAATTGCTGATGAGATCGACGAAAAACTATCAAAAATAGGTTTTAAAAAAGAAAAAAGAGAGTTTCATCCTCATCTAACACTTGCAAGAGTGAAATCAGCTAAAAATAAACAAAAATTAATTGATATTATTGATAAATATGAAAACCATGTTTTCCAGGAATCAACTGCTGAAAGTATCGATCTTAAACAAAGTGAACTTACATCTAAAGGACCCATTTATACTACATTGAAAAAAATTAATCTATAAAAAAATGTTATTTTGTAAGAGGTGTAAAAACAATAATTGAATTTTGGATGTTAATTTTAGGTGTTTTAAATCTCATATTATTAACATTTGGGATTTTTTTCTTTTTACCAAAAAATTTTTTTAAACAAAAAAATCTTGATATCATAAAAATTTTTAAAAAAAATAAACATTATTTAATTATTATTTTTGGTGTAGTACTCTTTCATTTGATAGAAGTAAACCTGATAGATCCATTTATATCAGAAAAAATCAACATTGATTATGCAAACAATATACAAAACATTGAAGGAAACATTGTTTATTCGTTTTCAACGATTTGGAATGATTACATTGTAATATTCCTGGTTTTAATCTACATAGGTGTTTATCCTTTTACGCTATGGTTTACAACAGGTTATTTTCTATTAAACAATGAAAAAAGATCTCTTAAAAATTTAGCATACGGACTCTTTTTTATCTATATTATTGCTTTGCCTTTTTATTTATTTTTTCCAATAACAAACGTGTACATTTTTTATAATGCTGAATCAGCTCTTAAAACAGTTATTCCTTCAGTTGAAAACTTTTTTTATACTGCAACAACTTGTAACAATTGTTTGCCTTCTTTACATACCGCGATGACGATTTTGATAGCATATACTGTAAGTTTAACAAACAACAAAAAATATTTTTATTTTACAGCAACATGTATGATAATTGTTATTTTTTCTGTTATTTATCTTATGATACATTGGATGTTAGATGTAATTGCTGGTATTTTTTTAGCAATTGGAGTAATTTTAATACTAAGACATTATTTCGATGATACAAAAACATGACAAAACATGATGAAATCGAGAAAAAAGTATTACAAAAAATCAAACCTGATTCAGGTTTTCGACTAGAAACAAAAGAAACAGTTGAAACAATTAGAAAAAAACTTATAAAAGAAGTTGAAAATCGTAATCTTCCAGCAGAAATAGTTCTTGTAGGATCGACAGCAAAGGATACCTATCTTAAGGGCAACATGGATATAGATTTTTTTATATTGTACCCTACAGATTTTTCAAAGGAAAAAATAGCTCGAGAAACAATTTCTATTGCTGAAAAAATTTTATCAAACACTGAAGAATCATATGCTGAACATCCCTACTTAAAAGGATTTTACAATGATTTTTTAGTAGAAATCGTTCCTTGTTATAAAATAGAAAAAGTCTCACAGAAACTATCTGCTGTTGATAGAACACCTCTTCATACAGAGTATGTAAAAAAAAATCTTGAAAAAAAACAGAAAGATGATGTTAGATTATTCAAAAGATTTCTAATTGGTTTAGATTGTTATGGTGCAGAAGCACAGGTACAAGGTTTTTCTGGATATCTTTGTGAAATATTGATAATAAAATATCAAAATTTTCGAAATCTTATAACGCAAGCACAAAAATGGGCCTTTGGACAAAAAATATCAATAAAGAAAGGGGATTACCCTGATTTTGATACACCTTTAGTTTTTATTGACCCTGTTGATCCAGAGAGAAATGTTTCTTCTGCGTTATCAGAAGAAAAATTTAATCTTTTCATAAAAGCATGTAAATCTTATCTTGAAAAACCTTTGATTACTTTTTTCTTTCCTAATAAAATAAAATCTTGGTCTAAACAAAAAATCAGAGAAAAAATAAAAGATAAAAAAAATTATTTTGCAGGAGTGAGTTTTAATAAACCAAAAATTATTGATGAAAACCTTTACCCTCAAATTAGAAAAGCTATGCGTTCTATTGTTGATTCTTGTGAAAGAAATGATTTTAAAATTCATAACTCAAAATATTATATTGATAAGGATAACGATAGAATATTTATTATTTTAGAGGCAGATTCAAAAGAAATCTCTGAAACTTTTGTCCATATGGGGCCGCCTGAAAAATTAAAAAAGAACAAAAAAGAATTTGTAAAAAAATGGAGAGATAATGATAAAAGGATGGAAGAGCCTTTTGAAAAAGATGGCAGAATCTGGATTAAAATAAGAAGAGATTATAATGACATTATTGATTTTTTAGAAAATAATTTAGAAGATCTTAGTCTTGGTAAACATCTTGATAAGACAGTTGATGAAAAATATATGGTTATTGATCAATCAGAATTGATTAGAGATGAATTAAGAAAGTTTTGGACTGTTTATCTTGATGACAAATATCCCTGGGAAAGATAAAATTTTTTTTTGATTAAACTTTATAAATTCAGGATTGATTATTCTTTATTGATTCTATGAAAACCATAGGTGTTTATACTAAAGATTTTTCTCTTTATCATGATCTTATTAAAATTCTTAAAAAAAGAAAAATAGGTTATGTTTCTCTTTCTTCTATTGATGATATACCTAGTAAGGTTGGAGTTATTCTTACTTCTCATAAGGAATTTCATGATGTGAAATCTCCTAAAGTTATTGCTGCAGATGCATACGATAAACTTGATCATGCTGTAGATTTAGCAGTGCAGATGCTTATCGGTAAAGAACTTTATTCTAAGGTTTATATAGGGATTGATCCCGGTGAAAAACCAGGTCTTGCAGTTGTGGGTGATGAAATTCTTCTTCAGAAAACTTCTGTAAAATCTCCCAAAGAGGTTAAAACTGCTGTTAAACGTTTTATTAAATCATATCCCTCTAAAGAAGTTTTTATTAGAATCGGTCATGGTTCCCCTGTTATTCGTAATCGTATTATTAATTCTTTAATACCATTTGAGATACCAATTGAGATAGTTGATGAAACCAAAACTAGTACGTCTTTTCAAACTAAAAGAAATTTAAAAGACCCTGAAGCTGCTGCTGTTATAGCAATGATTCATGGGGGAAGGGTACAGGAAAAACTTCCTATTGAACCAACCCGAGGAGAGATTAGAAGAATTCAGCAGAAAAGCCGTCTTTTCACCAGCGGTCGTTTTTCTATCTCAAGAGAGATGGCTCTCAAGGTTTTATGTGGGGAGCTTAGTTTAAGAGAGGCTGTTGAACTTGAAGAAAAAACTTGAAAAAAACCCAAATCTTTTTGTGTGACTTTACTATGCATTGTGGGTAAAAGTTAATGGCGGAGTGTAAAACAGCTTTAATTAGTGTATCAGATAAAAAAGGTATAGTAGATTTTTCAAAGAAACTAACTGATTTTGGTGTTGAGATTATATCTACAGGTGGAACAGCGGGTGTTTTAAAAGAAAACAATATTTCTATTAAAGAAGTCTCTGAAGTAACTGGTTTTCCAGAAATGCTTAATGGCCGAGTTAAAACCTTGCATCCAATAATTCATGCTGGTGTTTTAGCACGAAGAGACGAAGAAAACCATCTAAAAACACTTGAAAAACATAAAATCGATCGGATTGACATGGTTGTGTGTAATCTTTATCCTTTTGAAGAAACTATAAAACAACCTGATGTTGGTTTAAATGATGTGATCGAAAACATTGACATAGGTGGCCCAACTCTTATAAGAGCAGCTGCTAAAAACTATAGAGATGTATTAGTAGTTACAAATCATGATCAATACAAAAGAGTTTTAGAACTCTTTGAAAAAAATAAAGTTGATGATTTAGGTTTTAGAGAAACACTAGCTCTTGAGGCTTTCACTCATACAGCAGAATATGATTCAATTATCTCAAATTATTTAAGAAATCGTTGGACTAATGAAAAACTTCCAGATAATCAAAGTATTCCTTTGAGAAAAAAACAAGATATGAGATACGGTGAAAATCCTCACTTGAAAGGAGCCTTCTACAAACAGGTGCCAGATATAGATGAACCATGTATCACTAATGCAATAAAACTCCAGGGTAAAGAATTATCTTACAATAACATACTCGATGGAGATTGTGCAATAGAATGCATTAAAGAATTTCAGGAACCAACGTGTGTGATCATTAAACATGCAACACCCTGTGGTGTAGCTTCATCTAAAAAACTTTTAAATGCTTGGAAAGACGCGTTTTCAACAGATACATATTCACCATTCGGAGGAATAGTTTCTTTTAACAGAAAACTTGATAAACAAACCGCTGAAGAACTATCAAACTTGTTTCTGGAAGTAATTGTTGCACCAGATTTCAGTGAAGAAGCAATAAACATTTTTAGTAAAAAGAAAAATCTTCGCCTTTTAAAACTAGAAGGTTTAGATAAAAAAATAAAACGAAAGGGAATGATTTTTAGAAGTGTTGTCGGCGGTGTTCTTTCTCAAGAAAGAGATGTAACTATGACTCCAAAAAAAGAATGGAAAATTGTTACCAAAAAAAAGCCAACTGATGAACAATTAAAATCAATGGAGTTTGCAGTAAAATGTGTTAAACATGTAAAATCCAACTCAGTGGTATTTGTTAAAGACACACAAACTGTTGGAATTGGAGGCGGTCAAACAGCTAGGGTGGATGCAGCATGGATAGCAACACACAAAGGAAAAGAAAACATTAAAGGATCAACTCTTGCAAGTGATGCATTTTTCCCATTCCGTGATGCAGTAGATTTAGCAGCTGAGGCGGGAGTTGAAGCAATAATGCAGCCTGGTGGAAGCATAAGAGATGAAGAAGTTATAGAGGCTGCTGATGAACATGGTATAGCAATGGTCTTCTCAGGTCAACGATATTTCAGACATTAAAAAATTTATTTTTTTCTTATTTTATTTATATATGTCTCTTATAAAAAATTCTTATGTTAATAAAAAAAGTATAAAATAAAAAAAGTGTTGTATAAACGTTGAATAAAATCTTATTTTTAAGAAACACTTAAATACGATAAAAATATTTACAAAAATAAATAAATGGGGCGATATATAATGAAAAAAATTATCCTATTAGGAGTAATATTAACAGCCTTTTTGATGCTAGCAACCCCGACTTTATCTGCAACAAACATACAAGTTAAAGAAAAGTCAGTAACAAAAGAAACAGAAAAAATTGAAGAATTAGAAACAAAATCCTCAATAGATATAAATACAATAGAAAAACAACTAACCGGCGAACTAGAAGAAAAAATAAAAAATATAAATGATTTTAATATCAGAACGTTCGTAATAAGAATGTTCGGTCTAGCATATGCAGGACTTGGAGCCGTCCTAACAGTTATGTTATTCTTAGATCCAACAACATACCTTGGAATTATGGGAATTTCTTCCTTAGTATTTGGAGTAATGATGACTCTTATGAACTGGTTAATGGGGGATAACATCCTAAAAGCATTTGTAGATGGAGCCAAAGGAACAGTTGGAGCATTTACAATGTACTTATTATGTGGTCTAATAGCAGTGAGAATGGGCTTATACATGTTCTTCCGTGGCCAATTCCCAGACGAAACAACTTCATTCCCATTACTAGAATTTCTAACAAATTTAGTGGCTCCAGATGTAGCAATATAAACAAAACACACACATCTCTTCTTTTTTTTCTACGAATACTCTTTAAACCCTACAATATTACACCTTGTTTTGTAAAACATGCAATTTATAATAACCAAACGAGATAAACTTGCAAGAACAGGATTATTAAAAATTCAAAAAAACAAAATAAAAACACCAAACCTTATATTTCCAAATATAAAAAATACAAAAAACCCTGATTTTTCTGAAATAATACTCTCTGAAAAAAATATACCTCAAAAAATAACCCTAAAGGTAAACAGAAATCTTTCCAAAATAAAAGAAAAACAATCAGAGTCCTTTTCAGTAAAAAATCATTTTTTCTATCCTAAAGATTCTCCAAAAGAACTACACTTAAATAACCTGAATAAAACAGATAAAAAACTAGAACTCATCCTTGTACCTCCAAAAAAAGAAATAATTGATGAATATACAAAAAATAAAAACTCAAAATTCTTTATAATAACAAATTCCTACCAACTTTTCCAACAACCAAAAAAATTCATAGAATTCATCCTGAAACTAAAAGAAAAAATCAATTATGAAAAAAATATATTTCTACCAGGTATCGCAGAACCGCAAAACATGGCATTACTAACCTATATAGGAATAGACTTTTTTGACACTATGCAAGCAATCATTGCTGCAAGAAACAAACAACTATTTTTTCCAAATGGAAAATATCATCTAAAAGAATTTGAAGAAATACCTTGTAATTGCCCTATCTGTCAAAAAAAAGATAAAAATCCAAATAACCTAAACTTCAACGACATATTATTTCATAACTATTACCAATATTCAACAGAATTAGCATTCATTAAAAATTCTATTAAAAATTCTTCTTTAGAACAACTCATTGAAACAAGAATAAAAAACAATTCACATTTAACAACAATATACAGAACAATATTGATGAAACATTACGAATTTCTTGAGAAGGTAACCAAGTTTTCATCAGATAAAAAAATAACTGCTAACTGTTATGAATCTATGTATAGGCCCGAAATAATTAGATTCCAAAAACGTTTAATCAAACGTTACAAAAAACCAGATTCCTCAAAAATCCTGCTTGTTTTACCCTGTTCAGCTAAAAAACCCTATTCTTTTTCTAAATCACACAGGTTATTCAAAAAACAACTATATTACTGTTCAAACCCTGAAATTATACATGAATTAATTATCACTTCACCATTGGGCTTAGTTCCAAGAGAACTAGAGATAGTACATCCAGCAAACAACTATGAAATCCCTGTCACAGGTCATTGGGATGAAAACGAAAAAAAAATGATACAAAACCTTTTAGAAAACTATCTCGAAATAAACCAATATAAAAAAATAATTGTGCATCTAAAAGAAGATTTCATACAAAAAATTTTTTTACAACGACCCGAAGAAACCATTTTTACATGTGAAGATCATCCTACATCAAGATCTTCACTTAATAATCTTAAATCAACAGTAGAAAAAATTGTTAAAAACCAAAAGAAAATTGATAAATCTGAAAGAAAAATACAAACGGTTAAATCTTTAGCAGATTATCAATTTGGACCAAAAATTTCTTCTAAACTTATGAAAAACACCATCGTAAAAGGAAAATATCCTTATTTAAAAATCTTTGAAAATAAAAAACAATTAGGTATGATGTCACCAGAAAGAGGATACATATCTTTAACACTCAAAGGCGGAGAAAAAATAAAAGAACTTAATCAAAACTCTGTTTTTATAAGCCCTGATTTTAAATTAGTAGGATCAGTATTTTCACCAGGTATAACAGATGCGGATACTAATATCAGAAATGGTGACGAGGTATTAGTTTTTCAAAAAAATAAACTAATTGCTGTAGGTGTAGCTCAGATGTCTGGTGATGAAATGAAAAAAACAAGTTATGGTGAAGCAGTAAAAATAAGACATCTACTCTAAACTTTTTTCAAAGTTTTTTCCATACCACAATATGGACACGTTATAACATCTACATCATGATAGAGGCTTCCACCTTCAGCCCAGACAGTAAGACCTTCTCCACATTTTATACATTTAAAATTCGTAGCCAATGATTTTTTTTCAGGAATTTCCTCTTCTAAAACCATTGAAGATTTACCTGGTATAACTCCTATTCTTCCACAATGAGGACATTTCATTTTAACAGCTTTTTTATTATTTTTTTTTGATTTCTTAATCGCAAAAACACCACCACATTTGGGACATTTAAAATGAAATAAACCACCATGAAGTGTTTTAGCAAATTCTTCAACAGATTTTTCAAAACCTAGAACCATAAGATTCCTTAAAAACAGAAGAAACAATGCAACTAAAATAAAAACTATAAGTAATGATAAAAAAAAGTTAGTCATATTCCATGCATAAATAACATTATATATCAACAAAAAAAGAACACAAAAACCTATCAAAACTATAAGAAAAAAAGGAAATTTTGTTTTAAACCAATTCAAAAGATACCCCTCCTAAAACCAATAATGGCTAAAAGTAACAAAAATATCAACATAAAAACTGCCACAGCAATCAAAGAAAAACCATCTCTAACCCTAAAAAGAGCATTTTGAATAAAAATAGCACGTTCAGGATTAGTACCAATCTTAAACTCTTTAAGATTAGAATATCCATCATCATCTTTATCCTTTCGAGCATCAGATTTATCCTCAGGATTTAAACCATATTTTTTTTCCCACCAATCAGGCATACCATCATTATCCGTATCATCTAAATCTGATGTAATCCAAAAACTTATTTTATCTGATTCAACTGTATTCATAGATGTATCTTTCAAAACAATATAGGATTCATAAAGACCAGGTGATTTAAAACTCATTTCATAAATATAATTACCTGTATCTTCTGATTTACTCATGTTATATTTTTCAAGTTCACCTGAGGGATTCACAATATAAATTTTTATTTCACCAATATCTATGTTATCATAAGCTGAACAATAAAAAAGTATATCCTTTTCTAATAATTGCAAATCTGGTTTGACACCAAAAAAGGCAATCTCTGGAAAAATTGTGTCCTTGGTTACATTAAAAAAACCTGTTTTATTTGCATTATTATTAACAACTGAATTATCAACAGCAGAGATAATAAAAGAATATTCTCCAAGTTTATTCGTTTTCTTGAAGTTATATACGTATTTGTTTTCCTCCTTGCTGATCATACTTCCATTATCAACAACTTTTCTCCCATCAGGATTAAAAATATTTATTATTACTTTTTTCAACCCGGATTCATCTTTAACCTCAGCAGAAACTAAACTTGTTTTACCAATCATTACATCATTAGATTCAATATTTTTTATCACTGGAGAATCCATCTCATAAACATTCAAAAACTTTGAAGAAACATATCTATTATTACCATTATTTGAATCTCGTCCTTTTAAAGGTTGAACCTCTACAGCAAAAAAATAAATGCCACTTTTATCAAAAGACATTTCATATGTTATTACTTTTTTTTCACCTTTTTGTAACTTAGAATTATTCGGTTCACAATAAATCGGATCAACATAATCAAACTTTTCAGATGCTCTTTTAACATAAAAACAAACCCTGTATTTCTCCGAAGATACTTTTCCAATATTTTGAATTCTTGCTGTAAAAGTAACATTATTATATTTTTGTAAAGTAAAATCTGAAACACTTAAAGAATCAATTTTTAAATCACTCCAATCAAGAACATTAACCTGAAAACTGAGATTGTTATTACTTTCATTTGTTTCTATAAAATTATTTTCAATATCTAAAACTACTTCTAAATCAAAAACACCTGAAACGTAAGGAATCCAATCAAAACTAATATCAGAAATCCATCTCAAAGAAATATTTTCAATCGACTCTTTAGTATCAATATCAATTGTTTTATTTCCAAAAAACTCATCATTTACATAAAAAGATAAAACTACATCAAAAACCGTAGCATTAACCGATGAAACAACAAATGGAATTTCTAAAACATCTTTAACATGAAGATTATCAACAGAGAAATCATCAGAAAAAGAAATATTCAAATCAACAATATTAACAAAAAACATCACATCAGAATAAGAGACAAAACCAACAGAATCTTTACATACAACTTCTATCAACCACTTACCTGTTTCATTTAAAATTAAATTCTCATAATCCCAACTAATATTTTCATTTTTATCAGTCAAATCAAACAAATATTTTTCTACATCATCAATCTTAATCTTCACAGTTACATTTTCAGCCTTTGCAACCGTGTTAACAAGCAAGTCTAACGATGTATTATACGCAAGATAACTCTCATCAACTGGATATGAAATTTCACTCCACCAGCCTTCTGAACTAATTACCTCCTCAAAAAAATCAACATCATCTGTTAAATTTGATAGTCTGTTTTCTTCTAAAACTTCTCTTTCTCCCGTGTTATTTTTAAAATCAAAATATGCATAATAATATTTAACAGGTTTATCTCCAGTTATATTCCATTCTAAATAACCAGTGGCATTAGTATTGTTATTAAAACAATTACTTTCGTTAAAATTAAATTTTTTTACAACTGGTTTTTCTAATATTTCTCCATGTTTATTATATTGAATTATTCTAATAGTATCATTTTCAAAAAAAGAATTATGCGGCAGGTTTAAATCTTCAGATATCTTTGTAAAATTAAAAAATCTGCTTGTATTGCCTGAACCATTAACCATAATAAATGTTCTGTAATGCCAATTTTGATTCCACCATTCAACACGATATGGTTTCACCAATATTTGTTTATGTTTATAGTCATAGAGTGTATCATTATATTTTATCGAAAAATTCAAATTTTGGTAGCCTAACAGATTAACATTCCAAGTTAGATTAACCAGAGTAATCTCCCCAGAGTCTAAGATCTCTGAACTAGAGTTATAAGAAATATTTGTATTCTCAACATTAACAAAAACTTGTATTTTTCCAGCTGATGTATTGTTTGATCCAATGTTTATTATTTCAACAGGTATTTTTAGTTCTTCATTAATAAAAACTTCTGAAGGTACAGAAATATTATTTATTAACAGATTTACACCTTCATCGCCTTCTGCCCTTACAGTATAAGAAGTTTGTAAAAAATTTGACATAAAAAAAATCACAATTAAAAATACTAGCAACTTTTTTGGTTTAAAACATAACATTTAACTATAACTCCCTTCTGAATTTTTTCCCTACTCTTCCAGTTAAAAATTAATATCAAAAATGTTGTATTTCTATCTTTCTATTATTCTAAAAAAAATAAAAAGAAAATATAAAAATTATGATTATAAACATTTTTTTTCTTAATACAAAAAAATTAAAAAAACAAATAGACTTACCGACATTCTAATGATAAAAATGAGGTAAAAATTAATGGAACCAAAAATAGATAATTCAGCATATATAGACTCTTCAGCAATAATTATTGGTAACGTGAAAATTGGAAAAAACTGTGGAATATTTCCCCATACAGTTATAAGAGGTGACCAAAACCTGATAGAAATCAAAGATGGCTCTAATGTTCAAGATGGATGCGTAATCCATACTGATGAAATACATGAAGTAAAAATCGGGAAAAATGTATCACTTGGTCATGCGGCAGTGGTACATGGAGCCACAATAGAAGATGAATGTATAATCGGTATGAATTCAACTGTTTTAAATGGAGCAAAAATAGGTAAAGGAAGTATAATCGGAGCTAATGCTATCGTTACAGAAAATAAGGAAATACCTGAGAACAGTTTGGTAATCGGTGTACCTGGAAAGGTAGTAAAAAATGATGAAAAATTCCGCGAAATGGGTAAAAAAAATGCAGAAAAATACCAAAAATTAAGCTCGGAACATAAAAACAACAAACATCAAAGGTTTGTAATAAAATAAAAAAATTTTTTTTGTTTTTTTATTTTTTATTCTTTAATTTTTCTCTTGTATAATTAAGAAGTCCACCTGCTTCTCTAATTTTTAGTATATGTTCTGGAAGCGTTGGAAACGAAAAAATTTCACCATTTATACTTATTTTTCCCTTTTCTAAATCTAATTCAACTTTGTCTCCCTCATCGTAAGCTTCAATAGCCTTTGGACATTCAATCAAAATTAAGCCTTGGTTTATTGCAGATCGATAAAAAATCCGAGCGAAACTTTTTGCAACTACTGCATCAATTCCCACTGCTTTTAAACCTACAACTGGTTGTTCTCGACTACTTCCGCATCCAAAGTTTTTACCAGCAAATATTAGATCCCCACTTTCAACATTTTCAGCAAAATCTGGATCAAGATCCTCTAAAAGATGTGGTTTTATCTCTTCTGGTGTACTACATGTATATGTGTATTTACCCGGAAATAACTGATCAGTATTTACATTATCTTTATAATTCCATACTTTCATAATTATTCTACCTCTCGAGGATCAGTAACCTTACCGTTTATTGCACTAACTGCAACTGTTGCAGGGCTTGCTAAATAAATTTCAGCATCTTTACAACCCATTCTCCCTTTAAAATTACGATTAGCTGTACTCAAGCATTTTTCACCAGGTGCAAGAACTCCTTGATGTGCACCTAAACATGGACCACAACCTGGTGGAAGAACCATAGCACCAGCATCAACAAAAACACTAATCAAATCTTTTTCTAAAGCTTGCTTATACACTTTTTTTGATGCAGGAATAACCAACAAACGCGTATTAGAATTAACTTTTTTATCCTTTAAAAAATCAGCGGCTATCTCAAGATCAGAAATACGACCGTTGGTACACGTACCAAGAAAACACTGATCAATTTTCATACCCTTTAATTCTGAAACAGGTTTAACATTATCAACACTATGCGGACAAGCAACCACGGGTTCAACATCAGATAGATCGTATTTTAAAAACTTACCATAATTTGCATCACTATCTGGATAAATCATTGAATAACTATCTTCTTTAACATCGATTGATTTCAAAAAATTCTTAGTAACATCATCTGCTAAAAATACAGAATTTTTAGCACCCATCTCAACACCCATGTTACAAATAGTGAAACGATCTTCAACAGAAAACTGAGAAACATCACCATGATATTCAACAGAACAATAATTCACACCAGATGCAGAAACATCACCAATAATATGTAAAATCAAATCTTTAGCATAAACACCATCAGAAAGTTTCCCTGACAAAACAATTTTAACACTCTCAGGGACCTTCAACCAAGTCTCACCAGTAAGCATAATCGATGCAGCCTCAGTACGATCAATGCCTGATGAAAAACAACCCACAGCACCATAAGAACAAGTATGAGAATCACTACCTAAAACAATTTGACCCGGCAAAGCCAAACCTTTCTCAACAACAACTTGATGACAAACACCAACTCCAGCATCAAAAAAATTCTTAACCTCATGTTTTTTAACAAACTCTCTAATCTTTTGATGATTAGTAGCAGTCTTCTCAGAAGCAGCTGGAACCACATGATCTAAAACAATAACAGGTAAAAAACTATCAAACAGACCATACTCATCCAACTCATCTTCTACCTTTTTAATAATCGCAGCTGTATTATCATGCGTTAAAAGATGATCAGGTTTAACAGTAACAATGTCACCAGGTTCAACAACAGATTTTTCACCATATTTAGCTAATATTTTTTCAGCAAACGTCATACTCATAAAATATCATAACCTCCACCATAAATCTTTGAAACCTTAAAACAGAAAACTCCTTTATCAAATTTTAGTTTTAATTTCTTAAAAAAATTTATTTACCCGCTAACTGATTGGTCTTTAATTGAAGGTAACAAATTCTAGGATGAGGAGATGAAGATAAAAAAATTCTTAAAAAATGAAAAAGCAGTAGCAGGAGCAATAGAATTCCTGCTAATAATAGCTTTTCTTGCGGTTATCTTATCATATGTACAAGTAAAACATATTCCCACAGTTATGGAAGATAAAGAGGCTGCACATATGGAAATAGTTTCAAATCAATTTTCTCGATTGAAAGCATTAGTAAACATACAATATCAACAAAATTCTTCAATACCTCTTAATAGTGTTTTAACGTTAGGGAGCAGAAAAATCCCATACTGGTTTACAAGTCCATCTTATGGTGAAATCAAGATAATAAATGACGGAGAAACGAATAATAATATTTCTATAACTTCTCAATCAGGCATTATTAATTACAAGTTAACATCTATACAATACGATGCATATAACACAGAATTTGTTGATCAAACGTATGCATATGAAGGAGGCGGAGTGATACTTAAACAAAAAGGTGAGAATTCAGTAATGGTAGTTGATCCAGAGTTTAATGCTACCTTTGATCAAGAAACAGATACAATTATCTTTTATTTTGAAATGCCTGTTTTTTACAATAAAAACATGGATAATAATGCGGTTGGTTTTCAACAATGCTATATAACAACTAACTATTCATCAAAACTTTCAGACAAAAATTGGAATAAAATCGATGATTTAAGTTACTTAAATATTTCAACTAACTACCAAAATGCTTGGTATAACTTTCTTGATATAACTTTCGATAAAATGATAAGAGATAACATAACAATATCAAAAACAAATTACGGAGTTTCTTTAACAAAAAAATCCTCTTCTGATGTAGGATTAGATATATTCCACAAAAAATCAGGTATATTTGTAAAAATTGAGTAAAAAAAACTAACTAATAATATGGATGAATCTTATGAAAAAAAAATTTGTTAAAAAAAATGATGCAATATCAGGAGTATTAGAAGCATTACTTCTAGTAGCATTAGTTGCAATAGTCTTAGCGATAATACAAACAGTTTATATCCCTGAAATAATGGTTGATAGAGAGGAAGAACATATGGATGAAGTGGAAAAACAATTTTCTAATCTTAAATCCACCATGGATATACAATCTATAACAGAAGAAGACGCACCAGTTATATCCGTTATAACACTTGGTAGCAAAGAATTACCTTATTTTGTTTCAGTTAGATCAACTGGTTTTATTAGAATAGTAAATAAAACGATGTATAATTTAACTTTTAAACCCAACACAGGAAATTTAGGTTTAGAATCCGAGGGTGATTACCGAACTGTTTTTAATCTTTCATCAATAAGATATGAAGCCTATAATTACTACATACCCGAAGAAAAATATATTTTAGAAGGTGGAATGTTTATAATTGAAGATTCAAATGGGGAAAATATAAAAATTAAACCAGACTTAGAAATAGTTGAAAATGGAAGCAATTATATCCGGCTTCAAATGAGATTACCAATGTTTTTACCAGCAGAAGGAAAAGATGAATCCTCTGCAGGAGATCACGGTCCTTGTTACATTCGAACTAGTCATTCTTCAACAAAAACTTATTCCTCACTAAATCCCGATAATATAACCTCAATTAAACTTTTTACAGATTATGCTGAATCTTGGAATAATAGTCTAAATGAAATTTTAGAAAATGAAATCGAAAATAATTATTTTAGCGTAAAAATTGTTGAAGCTGATCCTACGGATTATGTTCAGATAAATAGTGAAGGAAAAAACCTACATTTCAACCTAAAATTAGATTATATCGATATTCAAATAGGCCCAGGTGTAATAAAAAAATAATAATTTTTTTTTTTGTTAAAACAAGAAAGTTTTTTTATCCTTTGAGTATTATACTATATAGGATCTATTTGTTTCTGAAAAGTTAAACAGAAATCTTGTCTCTTAAAAATTTATTTATAGATTACTGTTAATGTCGTATGAGATGCATGCATAATGGATGAAATTGAAACAACCGTGGAAAATGAAAAAAAAATATTTCAAACAAAGATAGAAGGATTTGATCAGCTTTTTTCAGAGAAAGGCCTTCCTAAAGGAAGTTCTGTTATAGTAGCTGGAGGTCCGGGAACAGGAAAAAGCACGTTCTGTAGACAAATATGCTATAATCTACTTGAAGAAGGAAAAAGATGTATGTATGTTAGTTTTGAAGAAAGTAAAACTCGTATTCAACGAAGTATGGAAAATTTTGGATGGGATATCAACAAATACATAGAAAGTGGAGATTTTTTATTACAAAAAATAAATCCATTAGATATTCTAAGGATGAAATTTGGTTCTATCGGCGGTTCAGGATCTGCAACAGAGTTGTCCTACAAGGTGAAACCATTGGTTATACCAAAAGATTTTCATCCAGATGTTATAGTTGTAGATACTTTAAGTGCAATAATAGCTGCATCTTTAACAAAGGATAAAAATTATAGAGTTTACCTGCAGCAATTATTTAGTTTTTTTGAAGATACCGGAGCTACTTCTTTACTTATAACTGAGACAAGTCCGAATCCTTCAAAATTTAGTGACACCGGTATAGAAGAATTTTTGGCTGATGGAATCATAGTTTTATACAATGTTAAAAGAAAAGAAGAAAGAATCAATGCCATTGAAGTTCTTAAAATGCGTGAAAGTAAACATGATAAAAAAATTGTTAAGATGGAAATCAATAATTCTGGTATCAGAGTTAATCCTCAAGAGAAGGTTGTAACTGAATAATAAAAAATTTTTTTATAAATATCTGAAGGATGTTTTGTGTTGATCTAAACGCTTGGCACCATATTTTATAATTACTTCTTCGGCTTTTTTCATCTGTTGATGATTTAGACCAGTTCTTTTCAAAATAAGGTTGTCTTTATCATCAAATATCTCTATTACTCCGCGGTCAATGTTTGTTATTGCTTTCATTGGTTTCCCATCTTGAAGCCATATCCATATTTTGATGTTTTTTGTTGTCATTTTTTTGTTACACCTGCGTTTTTTCTCCAATTATATTTTTATTTTGCAAAGTATATAAATATTTCTATACAATAGTGGTCAATAATAATAAAAAACCACAAAAAAAGCCAAAAAAAGGATAAAATAATATAATACAAGATATATTCAATATAACTACAATATATAATACTAAGAGGGATGGAATCAAATGGAGAGAGTAAAAACAGGAATTAATGGCCTAGATACAATAATCCAAGGCGGTTTTCCAAAAAATTCAATAACACTCGTATCAGGCCCACCAGGTGGAGGAAAAAGCATATTCTGTTTTCAATTCATCAACGAAGGTGCCCAAAACCAAGAAAGATGTCTTTTTTTAACATTGGATAAAAAAATTGAAGGATTATTAGTACAAGCAGAAGAACTAGGTTTTGATTTTAACCAATACATCGAAAAAGGAATAGTCAAATTCCAATTTTTAAATATAAATAAAAAACTTGTATATGAACGTATGACAAACGAAATATTATCTGGTAACTATGATCGAATAGTACTAGATTCAATAACACCCCTATCTGAAATGCCAATCTATGTAAGTAACACAGAAACCAACAAAGGCTTCAATTTCATCGGATCCGAAGAATTACCTGAAGATGCAAACTACCCCGCTAAAAGAGTTCATCTAAGATACATCATGAATGCTTTAGAAACATCAAAATCAACCTCAATTGTAACCTCTGAATTACCAAAAGGATCAAATCAACTATCAAGAGATGGAATATCAGAATTTTTAGCAGATGGAGTTATCACATTAAGTATAGATCCAACAATGGATAGACGAAAAATGGCAATTGCCAAAATGAGAAACACTAAACACACTCTAAAACCACATGACATGGAAATTGGACAAGGCGGAATCAGAATAATATAAAAAAATAAAAAAAATTAGGGATGGATCAAATCAGCTTATGACTTTCTTTATGTTTAAATATAAACCACCAAAGAAACTTAGAGCACTATTCATAGCACATTACGCCCCATTACTCTTAATAATAATGATAGGTCCATTAACAGCAATCTACGGCGTATGGAAACTACCCATCAACATAATAACAAGCTTAATAACTGGTCTTATAGTTTTTTTAATAGGTGCCTTTGTTTATTTTAAATGGGAAATGTTTTGGCATAAAAATTACCAGGGTCAACTAGTAAAAGAAGGAATATTCAAACATATTAGGCACCCTCATTACACCTCATTAATAATAATAGGTTTCGGCCTCGCCTTTTTCTTTTATTCAACAGCTGCACTTTTAATAGCATTTATTGCAATACCAATAATTATCTGGAGTATAATCGATGAAGAAAAATATTTAGTTAAACAATATGGTAAAGATTATAAAAAATATATGAAAGAAGTCCCATGGAGAATCATACCAAAAATATTCTAGTAATAATAACACAAAATTAAAGACAATAAAAAAAATTAAAAATACAAATCTAAAAAAACAAATAAAACTCAGGATTGTATAAAAAATGGTTAAAAAAGCATTTGTTTGTCCTAAATGTCAAAATGTTTTCTCATTTGATATTAATCCTGATGATATCATCATAATAATAGAATGTCCAAAATGCCACAAAACTGGTAGAATCCCTTTAAAACCCCGTTTTAAACAAGTAGATTTCTATACTTTAAACAAACCATTTGCTTTCGCTAAAATAATAAAAGACACAAAAGAAAGAGAACTTCTCTATAATGTAATCGAACCACCTTTATCACTTGAAGATAAAAAAGTTCTAAGATACCTCTGGGAGAGATTAGCACCAAAATTAAAAATGAAAAAAAGTGAATTCAATGAAGAAGGTTTAGAATCATATCTTTTTGATAAAATTACAGATACAATAAAAAACTACAAATTGAAACTCGATCAAAGCTCAATTGAAAAATATTTTTATTATGTAAAAAGGGATTCATTAGGATATGGAAAAATCGATCCATTAATGCATGACCCAGATCTCGAAGATATAAGTTGCGATGGAGCATATTCACCCGTTTTTGTACATCACAGAGAATTCGGATCAATTAGAAGCAATGTCCGTTTCAAAAATGAAGATCAACTTTCTGACTTTGTAATTGTATTAGCAGATAAATGCGGTAAACAAATCAATATAGCAAATCCTATACTAGATGCTTCAATGCCTGATGGAAGCAGAATACAGCTAACATTAAGCAGTGAAGTAACAACAAAAGGATCTACATTTACCATAAGAAAATTCAGAGCAGATCCATTTACACCAGTTGATCTACTGAGAAATAAAACTATGTCTGCTGAAATGCTTGTTTATTTCTGGCTATTAGTAGAAAATAACATTAATGCGTTATATGCAGGAAGTACAGCAAGTGGAAAAACAACCTCTATGAACGCTATGTCTCTTTTTATACCCAAGGAGAGCAAAATTATTTCAATTGAAGAAACCCGTGAAATCAATCTACCTCATCCTAATTGGATTCCAGCAGTTGAAAGATCAGGATCTGGAGAATCTAACAACTGGGGTATGTTCGGTGAGATCGACATGTATGATTTGATGAAAGCTGCACTTCGTCAAAACCCAGAGTATCTATTAGTTGGTGAAATAAGAGGAAAAGAAGCATATGTTTTATTTCAAGCTATGTCTTCAGGACACGCTACATACTCAACTATACATGCTGATTCAACTCAAAGCCTCATGCATCGTTTTGAAGGAGAACCGATTAATATTCCACGTCACATGCTAACAGATCTTGATGTTGTATCTCTACATGTAATAAAAAAAATGGATAAAGGCAGGGTAAGACGTTGTAAAAGAATAGTTGAAATAGTTGATATAGACCCAACAACAAATGAGATACTGGTCAATGAAGTTTTCCATTGGGATCAAGGATCAGATCAATTCTTTTATTCAGGTAAAAGTTATGTTTTAGATAGGATATGTAAAGAAAAAGATATGACTCATGACCAAATGACTGATGAAATTAAAAGACGTGTAAAACTTTTAGAATGGATGAACAAGAATGATGTTCGATATTTTAAAAAATTTGCTAATATTGTTTCTCATTATAGAGAATACCCAAATGAGACTCTAAGTAAAATACATGTTTTATAGATTATAAAAAACGTTTTTTTTCAATAAATTATAACAAAAACATTTATATATTGTATGTTTAATGCTTTGTTCCTCTGTCTACACCAGACATTTATCTGGGCAATACAAAAAAAATTTGTAACCCAGGATCAAACAGTTAAAAAATAATGGGTTTGGTTTTTTGAACTGTTTGTTGAATGTCACGGTATAGAAATGAAAGAGAAAAAATTTAGTATTCCAATACCCAAAAAAGCGATATATTGAGTATAAATCAGAGGGTATATTATGCCAAAAGCACATCATCCTAAAAGAGGTTCAAAAGGCTTTTCGCCAAGGAAACGAGCTAGAGTACAATCACCACAGTTTAAAAGTTGGCCAGAAGGCGGAGAGAAACCTAAGATTCAAGGTTTTTTAGGTTACAAAGCAGGTATGACACATGTTTTTATGGTTGACTATCGACCGACTTCAACAACCTCCGGTAAAGAAGTTCGAGAAGCTGTTACGGTTATTGAAACACCTCCTATCAAAGTTGCAGCAGTTAGAGCATACAAAAATACTTCTAATGGTTTGGTAACTGTTGGTGAAAAGTGGGCAAAAAAACTTGACAATGAATTGGCTAAAAGACTTCCTTTACCAAAAAATGATAAAAAACAGAAATGGGATTTTACAAAAAATGCTGATGATATTCGAATAATAGCGTATACTCAGCCGAAACTAGTTTCAGGGATACCAAAAAAAGTCCCTGAGGTTCGTGAACTTCGAATTGGTGGCGGAAGTATAGAAGAACGCATCGAATATGCAAAAGAAATTTTAGGTAAGGAAGTAAAAGTTACAGACATCTTAAATGAGGGGGACATGCTTGATACAATTGCTGTTACTAGAGGTAAAGGTTTCCAAGGTCATGTTAAACGTTGGGGTGTAAAACTTTTAACTCATAAAAACTCAAAACATAGACGTATGATTGGTAATGAAGGTTCTTGGCACCCAAATTGGGTTCAAGCAACTGTTCCTCAGGCAGGTCAAACAGGTTATCATCAAAGAACAGAATATAACAAACGTGTTCTTAAAATTGGAGAAAATGGTGAAGAAATAACTCCGTCTGGTGGTTTCAAACATTATGGTTCAGTAAAAAATCCTTATGTAATTTTTCATGGGTCAATTCCAGGGCCTTCAAAAAGATTAATTGGTATGAGAGAAGCGATACGTTATGAACGTGGTGTTAAAGTAGAGAAACCTGAGATAACTTATATCTCAACAACAAGTAAACAGGGTGTATAAAAATGGTTAAAGTTAACGTTTACAAAAATGATGGTTCTTCAAGCGAAAAAGTGGATCTTCCAGAAATCTTTGAAACACCATATCGGCCAGATTTAATCAAAAAATCATTTTGTACGCTTAGATCAAATAAGAGACAGCCTTATGGTTCATATAGAAGAGCAGGTGCACAACATTCAACTAAGTATATCGGAAAAGGACATGGTATGAGTCGTGTACCACGTATTAAACAAGATCCGCGAAGTCGAGGAGCGTTATCGCCCGGTACTGTTGGTGGCCGACGTGCTCATCCTCCAAAAGTTGAAAAAAACTGGTCTGAAAAAATAAATAAAAAAGAGAAAAAATTTGCTAGGGATTCTGCTTATTCGGCTCTTTCTAATAAAGATTTAGTTAAAGGAAGAGGTCATAAGTTTGATGACAAAGTTACACTTCCAATAGTTATTGATGATGATATCGATAAAACAAAAAAAACTAATGAAATTCTTGAAATTTTTGAAAAGATAGGCATCATTGAAGATATTGAGAGAGCAAAAAACGGCCAACATATACGAGCCGGAAAAGGAAAATCAAGAGGTCGAAAATATAAAACACCTAAATCAATCCTCATAATAACGGAGAATGAAAACATAACAAATGCCTGCAGCAATCTAGCAGGTGTAGATGTTGTTGTTCCAAATCTTGTAAATGTTGAACATTTAGCTCCAGGAGGAGATCCTGGTCGTTTAACTATTATTTCAAAATCTGCTTTGAAAAATATAGGAGGTTCAGAATAATATGGATCCTTATGATATTATATTACATCCTTATGTTACAGAGAAAACAATGAATTTAATGGATAACAACAATGCTTTAGAATTTGTTGTGAAACGAAACGCTAAAAAAAGACAGATAAAACGAGCGGTTGAGGAAATGTTTGATGCTGAAGTTTTAAAGGTTAACACAAGAATTTCCAAAGACGGTAAACATGCAATTGTAAGATTTGCTCCAGAAGTTAAAGCTGAAGATATTGGAATGAGAATAGGTATATTCTAAAAAAATTAGAGTTTAGAGGTTATATAGTATGGGTAAAAGAATTATCCCTCAAAGAAGAGGGCGTAACAAAGGACGATTCAATGTTCCTTCGCATAGGCATAAAGGAAAAGTTAATTATCCTTTTAATAAAGAATTCAAAGTTGGAGTTGTTAAAGATATCGTACATGATATTGGGCATACTGCTCCATTAGCGAAGATTAGGTCTGAAACAGGTGAGACTGTTTTTATGCCTGCTACAGAAGGGATTAAGATCGGAGATGAAATTAAAATTTCGGGAAGAAAAGAGGATGTAAAACCTGGTAATATTATACCTCTTGATAAAATTCCTGAAGGAGCTCCTATTTATAATATTGAAATGTCGCCGGGAGATGGTGGAAAACTTGTTCGTTCTGGGGGTAATCATGGGATAGTAGTTTCTCATACTGGTAAAAAAACAGTGGTTCAACTTCCATCTGGCAAATTTAAAACATTAAATTCAAATTGTAAAGCAACAATAGGTGTTGTTGCTGGTGGCGGAAGAGGCGATAAACCTTTCCTTAAAGCTGGTAAAAAATATAAGTTACTTAAGGCGAAAGGAAGACTTTATCCAACTGTTCGCGGTGTTGCTATGAATGCGGTTACTCATCCACATGGTGGAGGAGGTCATCAGCATGTTGGTAAACCTTCTACTGTTAAAAGAGGCGCCTCTCCTGGAAGGAAAGTTGGAAGTATAGCTGCTAAAAAGACTGGTAGAGGTAGATAGAAATGACGCCATCTAGAAAACAGAGGAAGAAAAAGAAAAAAATTGAGTTTAAAAAGAAAGAATTCAGATACCGTGGGTTAAGTGTTGAAGAATTAAAGAAACTTTCTTTAGAGGAATTTATAAAATTGTTACCTTCAAGACAAAGAAGAACTCTTAATAGAGGATTAACTAAAATTCAGAATAAATTATTAGCGGATATTGAAAACATGCCAGAGGATAAACCCATTAGAACTCATTGTAGAGACATGGTAATTCTTCCAAGTTTTATAGATCATCAAATTCATGTTCATAATGGTAAAGAATTCCAGAGAGTAGATGTAACTCCAGAGATGGTAGGACATTACTTAGGAGAATTTGCGTTAACAAGGAAAAAAGTATCGCATACTGGGCCTGGTGTAGGAGCAACACGGTCCTCCAAGTTTATGCCTTTGAAGTAGTGATATAAAATGAAATACTCAACTGAAACAGATCAGGATAAAACTGCAAAAGCATATGGTTATGAACTTCATTGTTCAGTAAAAGATTCAAAAAATATATCTTATGCTTTGAAAGATAAAACACTTACTTGGGCAAAAAATTATGTTCAAGAAGTAATCGATGAAAAAAGAGCAGTACCTGCAGTATATCATAAGAGAAAAGTAGCTCATCAAAAGAGGACAGGACCTGGCAGCTATCCAAAAAAAGCAGCTAAGGAAATACTGAAAACATTACGAAATGCTGAAAATAATGCTGAATACAAAGGTTTTGATGCAGAAAATATGAAGATAAAACATATTTCTGCCTATGGTGGACGTGTAGTCCGAGGGATAATACCTAGAGCTTTTGGACGTGCTACTAGTAAAAGTAAAAAAACAACTAATATTGAAATAATTCTTGAAGAGGTAGAGTAATGGCTGGAGAACGAAGATTTATAAAGGAAAACACCAACCGAATTCTGATAAAAGAATTCTTAATTAAAGAAATAGAAGGTGCAGGATTTGGTGGAATGGAAATTCAGAGAACTCCGATGGGTACAAGGATTAGTATCACTGTCGAACGGCCAGGAATGGTAATCGGTAAAGGTGGACGTAGAGTAAAAGAGCTTACAGATCAAATAAAAACACGATTTAATGTTGAAAACCCTCAAATAGAGATTGAAGAAGCAGGAGGAAAAGCTTCTTTGAATGCTCAAATAATGGCAGAAAAACTAGCTGGTGCTCTTGAACGTGGATGGCACTTCAGACGTGCAGGTCATTCAACAGTTAGAAGAATAATGGGATCTGGAGCTAAAGGATGCCAAGTAATAATAGCAGGTAAACTAACAGGAGCACGTCATAGAACAGAAAAATTTACAGAAGGACATGTGAAATACTGTGGAGAAACTGCAAAGGAAGTCATGAATAGAGGGTATGCAGTAGCAAAACTTAAAGCAGGTGTCTTAGGCGTAAAAGTAGGGATAATGAAACCTGATGCAAAACTTCCTGATGAGATTAATATCATAAGCTTAACCAAAGAAGAAAAAGAAGAGAAAATAAAAGAAAAACCTAAAAAAGAAGAAACAAAACCAAAAACACAAACAGAAATCAAAAAAATAATGGAGATTCCTGGAATTGGTCCATCAGTAGTTAAAAGATTCGAGAAAGAAGGCGTTAAATCTGTTGAAGAATTATTTGAAATGGAGATAGATGAACTCTCATCAATCGAAGGAATTGGTGAAAAAACAGCTAAAAACATAATAAAACAACTTCCTAAACTCCTTGAGAAAGGTGAGTAGAAAAAATGAGAATTAAAGAAATTAGAAGTTTATCCGTAGAAGAGAGAAAAGATAAACTTGCTGAGTTGAAAAATGAACTTATGCATGAGAGAGGAGTAGCAGCAATGGGTGGATCTCCTCCATCACCTGGAAAAATCAGGCAGTTAAGGCGCTCTATTGCTAGAATTCTCACTGTCATGCAGGAGGAAGGAGAAGAATAATGAGTGAAATATGTCCCAAATGTGGTCTCCCTAAAGAAATATGTGTCTGTGAAGATATCGCACGAGAACAACAAAAAATAACTATAAAAGTTGATAAACGCCGATATGGAAAAATGATGACAATTGTTGATGGATTAAATCCAAATGAACTTGATATCGACTCTTTGATAACAAAACTTAAGAAGAAATGTGCAAGCGGCGGAACGATAAAAGATGGAAAAATAGAACTTCAAGGTGACCACAGACATAAAGTGAAGGAAACCTTAGAAGAAATGGGTTTCACAGTAGAATTAAGATAAAAAAATATTGACAAAAAAATTTGTTAATGCAAATATGCCTAAAATGATCTATTAAGAGGTTAGAATATGAATAAAAAAATGTTAGCCAAAGATGAACTGATTGGAAATACTGTACGAATAATATCATCAGTTGATAAAAGTTGGAATAACAGATCAGGCATAATTGTAGATGAAACAAAAAAAACATTTGTAATTAAAGAAGAAGACAAATACAGACGCATCGCAAAAAATATTGCGTGTTTCGAATTTAAAAACAATTCAGAAAAATTTACAATTAAAGGATCAGAAATAATGTACCGTCCCGAAGATCGGATAAAAAAAGTTAGGTGAAAAAAAGTGGTAGAAAAAAAACAGAAAGAAGCTAGAAACATTGGTTTAAACGTAAAAAAACCAACAAAAAGCTGTGAAGATGAAAACTGTCCATTTCATGGAACACTTCCAGTGCGAGGACAAGTTATCACAGGTGTTGTTTCTTCATATAATATGCAAGGTACAGTTAAAATTGAACGAGAATACATGAATTTTGTACCAAAATATGAAAGATATGAAAAACGCACGTCTTCCTATGCAGCTCACTGTCCGCCATGTATTGATGTTAAATCTGGAGATCAAGTTAGAATCGCTGAATGCAGACCACTTAGTAAAACTAAATCATTTGTTGTTGTTGAAAAACTCTGAAAAAAAATATTTGTCAGAAAATGGTGAAAAAATTATGAAAGGAATACCTGGGCGAGTCATGAGAGGTCTTCCCTCTGGTGCTAGACTAGATTGCATAGATAACACAGGTGCGAAAATAGTTGAAATAGTTTCAACTCCAAAGCTTAAGGGTACACATCGTCGTTATCCTAAGGCAGGGGTTGGAGATATGGTTGTAGTCACCTGTAAAAAAGGTTCAGCTGACATCAAAAGACAGCTTCTCAAGGCTGTTATTGTTCGTCAGAAAAGAGCTTTTAGAAGATCAGATGGAACAATGGTTCAATTTGAAGATAATGCTGCTGTTTTAGTAGCCGAAAATGGTGAAATAAAAGGTTCTTTGATAAAAGGACCTGTGGCTCTTGAAGCTGCAGAAAGATGGCCAAAAATTGCGTCAACCGCTACAATTATTGTTTAAAAAAAATTAGGTTTAAATGTGTGATAAGAAAATGAAATCTAAACAACCAAGAAAACAAAGAAAAAGGATGTATAATGCTCCGATTCATAAAAAAAGAAAAGTAATTTCTGCTCATCTAGAGGAAAATCTACTTTTAAAATATGATCGTAGAAATATCCCAGTTATAACAGGTGATACAGTCAGAGTTATACGGGGCAGTTTCAGAGGGCATGAAGATAAAGTAGCAAAAGTTCACACAGATGAAAATGCCCTTGAAGTTGAAGGGTTAATCATGACTAAAACAGATGGAAACAAAATAGCTAAACCCATTCATCCTAGTAATGTCATAATCACTAAATTAAATCTTACAGATAAATATAGAAGAAAAAAACTAGAACAACGTCTTAGCAAAGAGGCAAAAGAAGAACTTGAGAAAGAAGCCAAGGAACAAATAAAAGAAGCTGAAGAAGAAAAGAAAAGATTAGCTGAAGAGAAACGAAAAGAAGAGGAAGAAGCAAAAAAAGCCGAAGAAGCTGAAGTTGAAGAATCTGAAGAGAAGAAAAAACCAGAGTCTGAAACTAAAGAAGAAGAGAAAGAAACAAAGAAATCTGAGAAACCTGTGGAAAAAGCAAAAACTAAAACTAAAAAAGAAAAACCGACGGAAAAAACAGCTAAAAAAGAATCTAAAACGACATCTAAAGATTCCTCAAGTAAAACTACAAAAAAAACAGATAAAACAAAAACCTCTGCTAAAAATACAAGTACAAAAAAACAAAATAAAAATGATAAAAAAACAAAGAAGGAGGAGTAGAATCGTATGAGTGAACATCTAAAAAGACTCAATACTACTAAAACCTTAAAAATACACAGAAAAGAAAGAAAATGGACTATTAGACCTAAATCTGGTCCACATCCATTAAAAAAATCTATCCCTTTGGGTTTATTAGTTAGAGATTATCTTGAACTAGCGGATAATAGAAGAGAAGCAAGACAAATAATTTCATCAGGTGAAATTTTAGTTGATGGAGAAGCTCAAAAAGATTATCAGTACCCATGTGGACTTATGGATGTTATAACTCTTCCGAAACTCAAAAAACATTATAGAATCCTTTTCAATCAGAAAGGACGTTTGACTCTTGTAACCATTGATTCAAAAGATTCAGAATGGAAACTACTTCAAATAAAAAACAAAACAATGCTTAAGAAAGGCTTAGTTCAACTAAATTTACATGATGGTCGAAACAAAATAGTTAAAAAAGATGAATACGGCACAGGAGATGTTTTAAAAATATCTTTGAAAGATAGAAAAATCCAAGATGTTTTCAAATTTAAAAAAGGATCCGTTTCAATGATTACAGGCGGTAATCACATTGGGGAAGTTGCTGACATACAAGATTTGACTGTTGTACCTTCGTCTAGGCCGAATCTTGTTTCAATGAAAGGCAAAACCGAGTTTTCTACTTTAACTGATTATGTTTTTCCAATTGGGGAAAAGAAACCAACAATAGAGCTTCCTGAGGTGAAAATCCAATGAATGCTGCTAAGAAAAAACCAGAGAAAAAAGAAACGAAAACATTGAAACATAAACCAAAAATCGATAAAATCACGGTTAACATAGGTCTTGGTGAAGCAGGTGAACGGTTAAAAAAAGCAGAAGGTGTTCTTCAGGATGTAACTGGTCAGAAACCAGTACAAACAATTTCAAAGACAACTAATAAAGATCTTGGTGTTAGAAAAGGAATGCCTTTGGGTTGTAAGGTTACATTACGTAGTAAAAAAGCTGATGAATTCTTAAAAAAAGCTCTTAAAGTTAGAGAGAACAAAATTGCGGATTATTCATTTGATGATCAAGGAAATCTATCGTTTGGTATACCTGATCATACAATGTTTGAAGATCAAAAATATGATCCAAATGTTGGTCTTTTTGGTATGGATGTATGTATCACTATGAAAAAACCAGGTTATCGAGTTAAAAAACGAAGAATACAAATTAAGAAAATACCGAAGCATCATAAAATTACAGTGGAAGAATCCATGGATTTCTTTAAAACTGAATATAATGTGGAGGTTGTAGAATGAAAATAAAGGAGAAAAAAAAAGAATACGGCCGTTTGAAAGGATGCGAACGATGCGGAAGAAAACGAGGCTTGATCAGAAGATACGGTTTACACTTATGCAGACAATGTTTTAGAGAAAAAGCTGAAGAAATGGGTTTTAAAAAATATTCTTAAAAAAATTGATATAGGAGGCAAAAAAAGATATGTTGAATGATCCTCTGGCAAATGCTTTATCACTTATGCAAAATGCTGAATTAACTGGTAAAGCAGAATGTATGATTTCACCTTCATCAAAACTAATTGGCGGTGTTTTAAATCTTTTAAAAGAAAAAGGTTACATTAACAAATATGAGTTTATTGATGATAGAAAAGCAGGTATTTTCAAAGTAGGGCTTAAAGGAACTATTAACAAATGTGGTGTTATTAAGCCACGTTATCCCGTTAAAAGAGATGATTTAGATGGATGGGAATCACGTTATCTTCCCGCTCAAAATTTTGGGTTACTTATCATGTCTACATCTCAAGGTATTATGTCACAAGATGAAGCAAAAGAAAAAGGAATAGGTGGAAAACTATTAGCCTATGTTTACTGAAGAATTGGATGGTGAAAAGTGATGTCTAAACTTCCGGAAATGAAAAAACATGTGGAAATCCCTGAGAAGGTTACAATTGAAAAAAACAATGATACAATAACTGTTAAAGGTGAAAAAGGAGAACTCTTTAGAAATTTTTCTCATCCGAAAATAAATCTTGCAGTTAAAGATAAAACTGTTGAAATTTCTGCAAAAAATGTTAAAAAGAAAGATAAAGCAATCATTGGAACTTGGGAAGCACACATACGTAACATGATAAAAGGTGTAAGCACTGGTTTTGAATACAAGATGAAAACTGTTTATTCTCATTTTCCAATAAAAACAACTGTTGAAGGAAATTCGTTTATTATCAAAAATTTTCTTGGAGAAAAATCTCCACGTAAAGCAAAAATTCTTGAGGGTGTAACTGTTGAAGCAAAAGGTGATGATATAACAGTTAAAGGTTTCAATCGTGAAAAAGTAGGTCAGACTGTAGCAAATATTGAACGAGCAACAGCAGTTAAAAGACGAGATATACGTGTATTTCAAGATGGTGTATACTTGATAAGTAAGGAGGTTTCTGAATAATGGCAAAGAAAGATGATGTAATCAAAGAATTCCAGAATTTAAACGGAGTTGGAGCTAAAAAAGCTGAAATGCTTTATGATTCCGGTATAACCTCAATGGATAAACTTCAAAAATCTTCAGTTGAAGATATCACTAAAATCGATGGTTTTAGTGATACTCTTGCAGAGGATATCAAAAAACAGGTTGGTTCAAAAGAAACTAAAGAAAAAAAGGAAGAACCTAAAAAGGAAACAGAGAAACCAAAGGAACAGGTAGAAAAAACAAAAGTAGAGACTAAAGAAAAACCTAAAGAGAAAGAACCAGAAATAGAAGAGGAAGAAGAAATCGCTGAGGAAGAAGAACAAGAATATGAAGTTAAAAAGAAACCGAAACTGACTAAGGATGTTCAGAAACTTTTGAATGTTAGAAACAAAATTAAGGATAAAACTCCTGATTTCAATCGTCAAGAATCATTTCGTTATAAAAGATTAAAGAAAGGATGGCGTAAACCACGTGGTCTTCATTCAAAAATGAGGATGAACTTTGGATATAGGCCTGATATGGCAAGGGTTGGTTTTAGAGGACCAAAAAAAGTTCGAGGTCTTCATCCATCAGGTTTTGAAGAAGTAATGGTTCATAATCCTTCAGATGTCAAAAAAATTGATCCTGAGACACAAGCAGCTCGTATAAGTGGAAATGTAGGAACTAGAAAACGTGTCGAGATAATCAAAAAAGCTGAGGAACTAAAGATAAGGATTTTGAATAAATAAAAAAAATATGGTTTAGGTAAAAGGTGAAAAATTAGTATGACTGATTTAAGGAATCAACGACGTATGGCTGCTCAACTACTGAAATGTGGTGTGAATCGAGTTTGGGTAGATCCTGATAGAACCGAGGAAGTAGCTAAAGCAGTAACAAAAGATGATATTAGAGTTCTTATCAATGGAAAAGCTATTTTGAAAAATCAGATAAAAGGAATTTCTAGTGGGCGTAAGAAACATATAGCTAAACAAAAAGAAAAAGGCAGGCGTCAAGGAGCAGGACGGCGTAAAGGTAGAAAATATGCACGTCTCCCTAGAAAAGAAAGATGGATGAACACAATCCGTCCTATTAGAAGATATCTTAAAAAACTTCGTGAAGAAGAAAAAATTGATAAAAGTGTTTATCGTAGATATTACCGTAAAGCAAAAGGTGGGGAATTCAGAAGCAGACATCACCTTGAAACAAAACTTATATCCGATGGTATAATAGAAAATAAGGAGGCGAAATAGATACTATGGCTCATTCTGCTCGTTATCGTGTAAAACCAAGACGAAGAAGGGAAGGTAGAACGGATTATAGAAAACGACTGGCTTTACTTAAATCAGGTAAACCACGTGCAGTTGTACGTAAATCTTTGAAACATATAAGAATCCAGATAGTTGAATACAAAGAAGGAGGCGATCATATACTTGCTTCAGGTTTTTCAAAAGAATTAATCAGTAAATATAGTTGGAAACATTCAACATCTTCAACTCCAGCAGCTTACCTAACTGGTTTAATGGTTGGAAAAAAAGCAATCAAACAAGGTGTTTCGGAATGCATACTTGACATCGGTCGTTATCCACCAGTTACCGGTTCAAAAGTTTTTGCTTGTCAAAAAGGTTTAATTGATGCAGGTTTAAAATGTCCGTTTAGCGAAAAGAAAATCCCAAATGAAGATCGTTTAACAGGGAAACATTTGGATGACAAAAATATTAACTCTGATTTAGAAAAAATTAAAGAAAAAATACTCGGGGGCAAAGAATGACTCCACCAAGAAGAAGACAAAGAAAAAGTAGAAGAGAAGCAGTAAGTGTTTCCTGGGAGCCAAAAACAAAACTAGGGCGTCTTGTTAAAGCTGGTGAAGTTAAAAATGTCACTGATGCTTTAAAAACAGGTTTGCCTATAAGAGAACCAGAAATAATTGATACTTTGATACCAGATCTATCAGATGAAGTAATTGATGTTAACATGGTTCAACGTATGACTGATAGTGGACGTCGTGTAAAATTTGTTATAACTGTAGCAGTTGGGAACAATGATGGATACATAGGACTTGCTCAAGCCAAAGGTAAAGAAGTAGGTTCAAGTATACGAAAAGCAATAGATCGAGCTAAACTAAATCTTATAGAGATACGTCGTGGCTGTGGTTCATGGGAATGCGGATGTGGTAAAGCACATACCGTTCCATTTAATGTAGATGGAAAAAGCGGTAGTGTAAGAGTAACTCTTAAACCAGCTCCACAAGGAGTAGGATTAGCTGTAGGGGATGTTGCAAAAAAAATCTTAACTCTAGCAGGTATCCAAGATTGTTGGGCGTTTACAAAAGGAAAAACCCGTACAACTGTTAATTATGCAAAAGCAGTTTTTAATGCACTTGAAAAAAATATAGAGATGCGTGTTTTATCTGAAGAAATCAAAAAAGTAGGTATAATAACAGGTCTTGATTATTCAAAAATGAAACAAGAGATACCTGAAACTTTATCTGAAGAAAAACCAAAAAACCAAAAAAAAGATAAAAATACATCAAAAAAGGAGGCTTAAATAGACAATGGTTTATGCAGCAGTACGGCTTAGAGGAAAAGTAAATGTTAAACCAAAAATAAAAGATACATTGAATCTTTTGAATTTAACAAAAACAAATCATTGTGTAATTATCCCTGAAGAAAAAAACTATAAAGGAATGCTACAGATTGTAAAAGACTACATCACTTGGGGTGAAATCAATCAGGAAACCTTAGAACAGCTTATATCTAACCGTGGTAGACTTAAAGGCGATAAACCACTTACTGATGAATACATAAAAAAAGAAACAAGTTTTACAGATATAAAAAAACTAAGTAAAGCCCTTATGGATGGAAAAACAAAATACAAAGAGATACCTGAAGTAAAACCATTATTTCGATTAAATCCACCTGAAAAAGGACTTCGTAGTATCAAAAGATCCTTTAATAAAAAAGGATCAATTGGATATCGGGGTAATGATATTAACGATTTAATAAAAAGAATGGTGTAAAACTTTTAATGTAACAATCGTTTAATAAAATAGTTTTTTCTTTCTTTTTTTTATTCTAAATTTTTTTTGTT
>CAYMOC010000005.1:32392-39543 GCA_964391965.1 uncultured Thermoplasmatales archaeon
ATATGCCTCTTTCTGTAATATCGCCTCACCTTCTTTTTTTTGTTCTCCAAAAAATTTTTAAACCTAATTTTACTACTAAAAAATAGGTAGGGGTAAAATGGAGGAAACACTATACAATATAGAAATCCATAAAAATAAGATGGGATCGTATGTAGGAAAAGTTTTTTCAAATTTTGATGGAGTGAAAGAATTTAAGGACAAACAATTAGAAAAACTTCTTAGAGACATGACTATAGATATGCAACTAGCTTTAGATGAGTTTTCTAATTGGCCAAATGACAATTATAATTACTAACAAAAAAATTATATTTCTTTAAGAAATGATCTATGCGAAAAGGTTATAAATTAGAGTAAACTTTTTAAGAGTAATCTTTTTAAATGGGGGCTGCATTTCCTACCTCTTACTGTTTATTAAACCATGGTGAAAAAAGTTTGAATAAATATACTAGATTTGAAAAAGCACGTATCGTAGGAGCAAGAGCCTTACAGATATCAATGGGAGCTCCTCCTGTTATTAAAGTTCCAAAGGATCTCATTAATCCATTAGATATTGCTTTAGCAGAATTCAGAGAAGATGCTATACCGATAACTGTAAGAAGAGTAGGGGAATAAAAAAAATAATTTTTTTTAAGATTTAATCGAGGTTAGAAACTTTATGGCTGAAAAAAAAGAAGAGAAAACTGAGGAAAAAGAGGAAAAAACTGAAGAACAAACAGAGATGATGGTTCCTGAGGAAACCTATCTAACTTCAGGTGTACATATTGGTACAAGGCAAAAAACTTCTGATGTAAAAGATTTCATATACAAAGTAAGAAACGATGGTTTATATATTATCGATGTTCAAAAAACTGATAAAAAAATAAAAGAAGCAGCTCAAATGATTGCTAAATATAAACCTGAAGAAGTGTTATTAGTTTCAGTTCGTCTTTATGGTCAAAAACCGATTAGTATGATGGCTGATAAAACAGGTGTAAAAACTCTTCAAGGTCGGTTTCAACCAGGAACTCTAACTAATCCATCTGGTGGAGATTTTTTAGAACCTGAACTTTTAATTCTCACAGATCCTTTGGCTGATATGCAAGCCCTTCAGGAAGCAAAAAACGTTGGGATACCTGTTATTGCATTATGTGATACAAATAATCAACTTAGATTTGTAGATTTAGCGATACCAACTAACAATAAGGGACGAAGAGCTCTTGCATTAGTTTATTGGCTTTTAACACGCGCCGTTCTTAAAGAGAAGGGCGAAATCAAAAAAGATGATGATTTCAAACTTGAAGTTGAAGATTTTGAAGCAGAAATATAGAAATATATCAAAGCTTTTTTCTTTTTTAAACACATTCTTTTTTTTCTAATACGAAAATAAAGGTTTGAGGAGAAGAATAAAATTTGAAAGTAAAATTTAATGATCAAATAATTCTAGTGGGTACTGCTCATATATCCAAAGACAGTGTTGAAGAAGTAAAAAAAACTATGGAGGAAGAAAACCCTGATGTGGTGGGTATCGAGCTTTGTGAGCAGCGTTATAAGGCTCTTACTGAAAAAAAGAAATGGGAGAACACCCCTGTTTCTGATCTTTTAAAATCAAACAAGGCATATCTTATGCTTGCTCAAACTTTTCTAGCATCAATTCAAAGGAAACTTGGTAAAGAATATGGTGTTGAACCGGGCTCTGAAATGATTGAAGCTCTTAAGCAGGCTAAAGAACATGATAAAGAAGTAGCATTGGTTGATAGAGATATCACTATTACTTTTAAAAGAGCCTGGCGGAAGATGGGATTTAGAGAAAAATTTCGTGTTAGCTGGGAGTTTCTGAAAGCTTTGATTGGTTACGATGAGGAAGAGATGGAGGAAATCGATCTTGAGGAGATGATGAAACAGGATTTCATCACAGAGATGATGGAAGAATTCAGCAAGATTGCTCCTAGTATCAGTGAAGTATTGATCAGTGAACGAGATGAATACATCGCTCGTAAAATCCTTGAACAAGCCAATAAGGGTAAAAAAATAGTTGCAGTAGTTGGAGCAGGTCATATTAATGGTATCAAAAAACATCTTGAAAAAAACAGTTATGAACATGATCTAGGTGTTCTTGAAACTGTTCCAAAAAAACGAGTTAATGTTTTGAAAACAATAGGTTATGCGATACCTGTGGTTTTTGCATCTCTTATACTCTATGCAGTTTTTTATAAGGGAACCGATCTTGCTCTTGAAATGTTTCTTTATTGGTTTCTAATAAATGGTGTTTTTTCAGCAATAGGTACAGCTATTGCACGGGGTCATCCACTTTCAATTCTTACTGCTTTTGGTGCAGCGCCTCTTACTTCTCTGAATCCCGCTGTTGCGGCTGGATGGGTAGCAGGTTATGTAGAAGCTAAACTTCGTAAACCCATGGTTAAAGATTTTCAGGAATTAAGTAAACTTGAAAGCCTTAAAGATTTCTGGAGAAACCGTGTTGTTCGTTTGCTTTTAGTGGTTGCTTTTGCAAATGTTGGAAGTACTATTGGAACAGTTATAGCTTTTCCATATATCACTGGTCTTCTTGCTTGAAAAAAATATAACAATTAAAAACTATTACTTGTTTATCAATTGATAAAAAAATTAGTTAGTTTTGTGAGGAGAAGAAGACTATTATAAAAGAGAAAACAAAGAAGGAAAAAAAGACATATAAATCCTTTGAGGAGATTCCTCCTAGGGATTATATGTATTTTCCTAAAGGAACTGTTGAGCCTAGTAAACCTGGAGATTTTAGTAGGTTGGAACTTCAGCATATAATTATTTCAATGTTTGTTCTTACTTTGGCTTTTAGTTTTGCTCTGTCTCCAAATAATCTTTATGATGTTTTTTATGGAGAAGGTGGCTTTAGACCAGATTTGTTGCCTATTAGTATAGGTATGAGTTTTCTTGGGGTTTTAACAGCGTTTTTTTTTCATGAGATGGCTCATAAGTTTATAGCTCAAAAACATGGACTTTGGGCTGAATATCGTATGTTTTCAGGTGGACTTGGTCTTGCAATGCTTTTATCTCTTACCATAGGAATTGTTTTTGCGGCTCCTGGATCGGTTATGTTCAGAGGTGGGGCAAGATCCTATGAAACAGGTAAAATCGCTATATCGGGTGCTTTAGCCAATACAATCATAGCATTTACAAGCTTTCTTATATTTTCTTATCTACTAACTGAGGATACTATACTATGGCAAACAGTGGGATTTATATGTTTTATAAACGCAATACTCGCTTTTTTTAATCTACTTCCTTTCGGACCGCTTGATGGAGTAAAAGTTATAAAATGGAGCCCAACACTATGGTTAATATTATTAATAGCTGCAACAACAATACTATTTAGCATCTGGACACAATTTCCAATACCAAAATAAAAAAAAAATTTAATAAAAAAAAGACTCAAAAATGTTTTTGTTTAGAGTCTTTTTCGTTTATCTTTCTCTTCTTGCTCTTTAATCCTTCTGATAGCTTCTAATTTATCAGATTTTTTCTTAGAAGCCTTAGGTTTTCCAGCTGGTTTTTCTTTAACAGGTTTCTCTTCAGAAGGTTCAGGTTTCTCCTCAACTTTTTCCTCATGTTCCTCTTCACAAGGTTCAGATTCCTGTTCAACTTTTTCTTCAGCTGGTTCCTCTTCAACTTCTTTAGTTATCTCTGGTTCTTCAGTTTTGGTTATCTTTTTTTTTTAAACATGTCGGTTTTGACGATCATGAAAACCAGAAAGAGTATCACAATAACAGCTACAATAATACCAACCATTATGAGAATTCCGCCGCCACTTGCAGAAGCTGAAAATCCACGGTTTCTAACTTGGAAGTTAAGATCGTCTATTTCTTGTTTTTCATATCCTTCTGATACTGGGAAAGGCATGGCTGATACTTTAATCTGGAAGTTTTCTATTTCATCATAATATCCAAAGTCGTAAGGTGGTGCAACACTGACTGTTACTTGTTCTTTACTGTTTGGAGATACTATAAGAGAATCTGGAGCAGATACAACCCACTCTTCTGGTACGCCTGTTGTATCAAAATAAAATTTAACAGCTTTATTAGCAGCGTTATTGTCTACATCTACTTTGAAATTGTGTGTTTCTCCAGGGTTTACTTCTGCATAATTTGAAACTGAGGTTGCATCAACAAAATACAGAAATTCAGGCAAAATGGTAATAGTTTGCTCTGCAAATGATTCCTCAAAACCACTGGTGCCTATTGCTGTTGCTTTTAATCGGATATTATGTGGTTTAAGATAGGGTGCATCATCAGTTAAAGAAACTTTAACATTTACTGTTCTCTCTTCATTAGGTTTTATATTGAGGGTAGAGGGACTTGGGGTAACAGTAAGCCAATCTTCTGTCCCTTCAATCACTTCAATTTGTAATGTAGTTTTGTAAATATTTTTTAATACGTTAGCAAAATTCCACCAGGGATCTGCTTCGTAACTTACTGTATATTCCCAGGTACTAACTTCGCCAGGGGACAGGGTATTGTTATTTGGTTCATTCTTCAATTCGAAATTTACTCTTGTATAAATTCCTGCTGCTGAAGCAGTAGAATCATTATCAAGAGATGCTACAGTCATAAAAACAACTGATAGTAATATTGCGAATACTAAGCTTACCTTGAGTTTTCTAAAGTCTGCTTTCATTTTTTAAATCACCATTTTTTTTTAATATTACCAATATATTAAGTACATTTTACCCATATATAAATATTGTTGTACATTTCTATACTTCAATATTTTATTTTTTCCTATAATTATTATATATCTTTCATTATATAAAAGCTTTTTTAGTTAGTCTAACATACTTATATATCTAAAAAAAGGTAAATACTATCCAATTTTAATAATATAACGACTCATATAAAATGGTTAAAAAATTAAATGAAGTATATTCTCACAAAAAGTAGTAATTTGTACCAAATAAAAACTAATTGAACTATATATTTCTAAATGTTAGATTATAAGAGGTAATAAAGCTAAATAAGAATATGATTTATTCAATCATATCTATATCTTTTTTAGTCTCAGCTTCTCTGTCTTCTTCTCTTTTACGTGTTGTAACACGGTTTGGGAAATGAGATAAAATAACTATATCGCCTACTGAGTTAACCCAACGATATGGAACAGCTACATCAATAGTGCCTTCGACAAGAGAAGGATTTGTATCAGTGACTAGTAAACTACTGACTTTCTTTTCATCTAGATCTAAAAATATGTTTCTGACATGCCCGACATATGTACCGTCTCTAGTGTAAACAGGAAGTTTTAAAAAATTAGTAACCTCTTCTGCATTAAGATCAGTTGTTTTAGTATTTTTTTCCATCATGAAACTATAATACAATTACCTATATTTAAAACATGTTGATTTGAAGAAAAAAAATTTTATAGGTTGAAAAAATCTTTTTAAAAAAATAAAAAAATTTTTTGGTTTTTTTAGAACAAATCTGCTTCAAAATATGAGTAATCTATGTTGTTCCAATCATCAAAATCATTTTTTCCTCTTGACCCATCAGAGTAGTCGACTAAATTCCAAATAGATCCATACATGTATCCATAATTCATGATGCTTCTATATGGTCTGAACTTCCACCATAATGGTTGCCAGAAATAATAAGCATCTCTGCTGTGTCCACCAAGCCATGTTAAACCAAGTGAATGCCCGAGTTCATGCATATATGCACTAGCATAAACTACATCACGATTGCCAGTTATTGGAAATGGAAATTTGGCTTTTTCTTCCATTCCTTTAGCTGAAATCTGGAAGCAGTTACATCCAAAAGCATTTCCGTTTACAACAGAGCTCTGATATATTACAACACCGTAATGGAATACCCCCAAACGCCAATCTTCTTCTTTGTTGTTTACAAAATATTCGTCATAGATTTCATTTAATTCATTATCTGGATCATCCCAGGATGCCTCTGTTAGATTATCAAATGGTATCATATCTGAACAAGTATTTTCCCATCTTCCATCATCTATATGCAGGATTATGTTTTGTCTGTTGAATGCTTTATACATTAGTTCTTTTGAACCATTTGGAAGCATACTTGCTATTTCACCATTTGGACCTGCTTCCATTTGATCAAGTTCTACAAAGATATCTTTTCTAAAAGGATCAGATTTCCATTGAGCTGTAAGATATTCTTCAACGTTTGAAATAGAATCCTGATCTGGATCGAGTTCCTCATGATTTTCCCATGTAAATGGGTCGTAAAACCAGTTGTGAACATAGGTTTCTTCTGAATGGCTATATTTGAATTCATGTCCCCATTTGTGTTCCCATTCTATTGGAACACCATCATTATCTGGATCTTCACCTGTATTGTCAACCTCTGGATCTGTACCGTAAATATTTGTTTCGGTCCAATATGGTATTTTATCTCCATCTGGATCTGTTTGTGTGATATCAAACCAAATTTCGCAGTCTAGATCATTTTCATAAATGCTGTTATCGTCTGTTCCGCTTCCTCTTCCATATCCGCTGTAGTCTGGATTCCAAGCATGAGGTGTATAGGTCATATCATCTCCAAACCAATGACCTGTTTTAATACTGTAATATAGGGTTAAATCGTATCTATTTGCGTTTTGATTATCATTTGGTGCTATATCGCATAAGGTGTCTTTTAAAGGGTTTTTATCCCATAGTTGAATAATGATTTCTACGAATTCTTGATCATCGGGTACATCTTGTTCTATGGTCCAGTTTGGTTCGACATGATTTTGGTTTTTTTCAAAAACTTCACTAATGTGTTCTTGTTCATTTATTATAACTTTTACATAGAAATCTGGTTCTTTGAATTTATCTATTTTATCAAATGCTCTTATTTCATCTATTTTTACTTTTATTTTTATGTCAACTAATGGATCGTAGTCTTCATCATTTTCTTTTATTGGTTTTAAGAAATTATGGGTTGATATTTTTTCATTGTTTTTTTCTAGATTATTTGTTTCTCTGTTTGAGTTTATAGATATTGCCATTGTGTTTGTTGATGCTAAAAATATGGTTACCAGCATTAAACATATTATTTTTTTTATATTATTGTTTTTCATTTTTTTCTTCTCCTCTTTTTACTGTTTTGATAGATGGTTTATTATGAGTATATTTATAATTTTTAGGTTTTTTTAAAAATAAGTTATATTAACTAGTG
>CAYMOC010000006.1:0-37472 GCA_964391965.1 uncultured Thermoplasmatales archaeon
TAATATTACAAAAAAAAAATTAGAAAATATTATATCAACAAAACATGTTTACCAAAAGATAAGATTGGAGGATGCACTATGGATAAAGGAACTATTCCCATAAATAAAAACTATATGCTTGAATATCGTTATCATGATAGAGATAACAATTACAAATACTTTAATAGAAAATTTGAAATCTATCTTTTAGAAAAAAAACTTCTTAGTAAAAACTATCTGATGCATATGGACAATAGTGATACATCTATAATGAAACCATGTATCTATAAGGGTGATAAAACCCGTAAAGTTCAACATGGTGTTACAACTCTTAACTGGAATAGTATAAAAAACAATTTTTTAGAATATCTTGTTAAAGAAATTGGTGAGAATAACCGGAAAAATGCGAAAAAAGCACTATCTGAGCTTTCTTCACCAAAAATATAAACTAAATTTTTTTTTAGTATTCAGTTATCCTGTATTTTCCATGTACTGGTTCATAGATTTGACCATTTCTTTTCAGCCGGTCTAGTGTTTCTTCGACTTTACTAGTTTCAAATCCTTCCATTTCACCCTCACGAAGGATATCTCCTCGTGATGCATTTCCATCTTTTGATTCATTACATAGTCTTTGAATAACATCTATAATATTTCGCATACGATCATGTTGACTATGACTAATCCCCGTGGCAATAATGTCTATATCGAATTTACCAGTCTCCCGATCCATACCAACTCGTCGAAGATACTGATCTATGATATAGATTCCTCTTTTTGCATCATCAGCTGTTACTTCCTCACTAAGCCTAACTTTTGCACTTGCCTCAGCCAACCGAACAAAAGCCTCTAATTGACGAGGAGTAAAAGTAACAGAATCCTCAGACGAGTTACGGAAATCAACATAATAGTTTTTAATGATTTCAAGAGCTTCATCGGTCATTACTGGAAAAACATATCTTTTAGAATATGCAACATATTTACGTAAAAACTCTGGATCAAAAACTGGTAAAACATTTTTCATCATAGAATCTCTTTCTTTTTTATTATATTTAGATTTCTTAGAACGAGATATATTTTCACTAACCTCTCCGGCTTTATGGGATTTAAGTATATGTGTAGATAAATCTGAATCACGACTACGATTTGGTTTATCAATAATTGAAAAAATCAAATCAAAACGAGACAACAGTGCAGGTGGCATATTGATCTGTTCATGAATGGGCATAAATTCATCGAAACGCCCAAGTTTAGGATTCGCTGCAGCAAGCATTGCACAACGAGATTTCAAAGTGGCACTAATCCCTGCTTTTGCAACACTTATCTCTTGTTGTTCCATAGCCTGATGAAGACTACTACGATCTTGATCCGTCATTTTATCTATCTCATCAATACAAGCCAAACCCATATCTGCTTGAACAAGTGCACCTGCCTCGAGTGTCCATTGTCCTTCACCAAACTCATCACGAACAGCTGCAGCAGTAAGACCTGCTGCGCTACTTGCTTTACCTGATGCATAAACACTACGAGGAGAAAGCTTAGACATATAATTTAAAATCTGAGATTTAGCTGTACCTGGATCACCAACAAACAATGTATGAATATCTCCACGGGTTCTAGTACCATCAGGCATCTCTTTAGCAACTCCGCCAAATAACTGTAGAATCATAGCATCCTTCTCGACATCCATACCATAAATCGTTGGAGCAATACTTTTCTTCATTTTTTCATAAATTTCAGGATCCTTGCTAAGTTTCAGTATTTCTTCTTCATCCTCAGGACTTATCTCAACTTCTTCAAAAGCCAATTCCTGACTGTCAACACTAACAGCATCCATAGTTTTATTAAAAGCAGTCAAACGAAACGTTCCACGTCGACGTTGTTGAGAATGAACTATACCGTTAACAACAACACGATCGCCAGGAGCAATCTCTCCAACTAGATCATCCTCAAGGAAAACACTTATACGCTCTGGTTGAGCACCACCACGAAGACCTTCCGGGTTTTCCTGTATCTCTATTTTTTGCGAATCAATAAACTCAGAAAGATTAGAAAGAAGTTTAAAACTACTAACACGCCCACAACCACCTTGATCCTCGTAACATTCAGATGGTTCTTTAATAATATCTTCTTCTTGTTCGATTTTCATTATTGCTCCACATTTTTGACATTGGAAAGAACCAACCTTTAATTTGGGTCTAACTTCAGTACGTTTTTTTACAAGTCCTTCTGTAGCCATTAGTTTTCCAAGATGACTTGAACGAATATGTCGAATCAAAATCTTACTTGTATCCGGTAGATTAAAAACACGGAAATGAAGCTCTAGTTTGTTTTCAACAGCAACATCAACCTGTTTTAAAGCTTCTTCAGCATTAAAAAAAGCCTTATATGGTTGACTCAATAAAAGCTCAGCCAACTCTGGATCAACACGATCTATCTTCCAATAATCAATAAAAACACTGCGTTTTTCAGGATACTCTAAAGCAACAGTTTCTATTTCTTTTTTACAATGATCCTCAAATAGGCTCTGCCATTGAGAAACCAAGTTATCATCTTTTAATAGTTTCAAATCAGCTCACTTCCCCCAAAACAAACACAATTGAAAATGAATTGGTAAAAACATGGTATACAATGTTTTACATTTAAAACTTTTTTTGACGGGCATGAAACATCGCGAGTGGATGCACGTAGCCTCCGTTGACTTCCCATCTGCTTTCTCAACCCCGTTAACCCTTCGAGCATCGGCAGTTTACAGTTAGACTGCTCACTTCCGTGCCTGGCCCGGTTTCTGTAATAAAGATGATCATATAACCCTCCGGTTATACGCGTCATCAACTCCGATCCCAAAGGACAGGGTATCATCGTTAGCAAGATGGATCAACAGAGGCCCGTTACACCGCCTCTTGACATCAACCTCTGCCTAAAGACGATTTCAGATTACAGGGGACGCCTAACTCCCCGGTCTGTTTTCACACCTTTCGCCAAAAGCTAACTAATTCTTGGAATAAAACAGGACAACAGAACTAGTATTTAATAGTTTTTTTGTGTATCCTATAAAGACCTACGCATAATTATTAAAATGTTTCTAAAGAACTGGAAAAAGATTAGGGATAAAGCAATAGCTAATACAGCTACATCTCGAGCAACATATAACCATGCTTCAGAGGCTTTACCTTCAGATACTACTTCACCAACATACATGGAATCTTTTATTAAAAGATAAATAAAAATACCTACAATAAAGAACAAAACAATATTTAAATAAAAAGACCAACGGTACCAGGTTTTTTTACTAGTTTTCTGAAACATATCCTCAATCATTTCAACAATTCAACTCCTCAAATCACAATAAATGTAATATTATATAAATATATGAACATTATGCAAAAAAAAATGTTTTTTTAAAAGAAATCATCAAGCTTAGTAGTTTTTACTTTATCGCTCATAAAAAGTGAATCAATAGATTTTTCAACCAAACGAATACGTTGATTAGCATAAGCAGGAATATGATAACGTTCAGCTACTTCTTTTGATATATCTAAATATTTACGAACAGATTTCTCATGAACAGTTAAAGTAAGGTTACTTCCACATTTGGTACAAACACCATTCAAAGGAATACGACGATAATTAATATTGCATTTAGCACAACGAACAGATTGTTTACTAAAAGCACGGAAATTACCAATAATATCAGGTAGAAAATGACGTTCAATAACTTTATATGCTACATCAGGCGTGTCAACGGCTCTAATCAACGCTGCAAGACTAAGCTGTGCTTCCATTTTTTCCATCATACTACCAAGTGATTTATAACGAGAAATCTTAGGCGCCTCTGAAATATCTAGAGTATCATGAGTGAAACCAAAGTTTTCATATTGACTCGGTGAACCCAAACGACTAGAAACCATGTTCATCATTTTTTCAACATCTTTAGGATGAGCATGACGAAGAGTAGATTTATAGAATTCTAGTGGATAACGACACAAAGTATCAACATTATGAGCTTCTTTATCAACCTCAGAGGGATCAAGACGAGTAGTAACAATCAAAGGCAAATCCATACGACCACCACGTTTATCAGGAATATAAGCATGAGAAAAATTAAGCAAAGCATCCATCAAAAGCATCAGACCATCCTCATCGCCGTCGCATCGAATTTGAACTAATTGATTATGCCAAAAAACTGCTTTATCCTCTAATTTTTCCCCCTCTACATCTAAACAATAAGTATTATCATTATTAACAGAAATATGTTTAACATCCTTAACTATATCAAATGTGTAATCTGAATAGGATAAAGCAGGAAAATACTTTCCACTATATTTTATTAACCTCTTAGCAGAAGAAGGTTTTAACGATGACATCATCCTTGCTCGTCTGTTTTTTTTAGCCGAAACTGGTTGAATAAGATCAGAAAATTTGTATTTATCTTCACCAGTTAAAACAAGATGGAAAAGTATATGTTTAACAGGTTCTTTTTTGAGTTCTTTATATCGTTTTAACAATTTTTTTCCAGGAAGTCTTTTTTTAGTTTTGGAAAATCTCGTAAAAATATCTTCTCTGAGAAGAAGAGTTGCTATTCCTTCTAACAAGCTCTGTGAAACGGAATAAAGAGTTATTCTATCTGGATTTAAACTAATAGATCCATCTCCATCAAAAAAAGCTGAAATAAACTGTTGAACCGCAAACTTATCTCCAGTATATACAATATCTGGGACTTTTTTGTCATATGCTTTAGAACCAACATTCCAAACTTTATTAAAAAGAACATAAAGCAATTTAGAAGAATAAACAATTTTAGTATCATTTGTATAAGGCGTTATTGAAAAAATATCCGTCATTTTTGATAAAAGATATCTTTTTATTTTTTTATCACAGATTCTAAACGAAATTTGATGGGCAGTCTCATTAGATCGTGACCATCCTTCAGCACAATACATCCCAAGAATCCAAAAAAGAGAAGGCATATCTTTGATATAAACTGGTAAATTGACGTGATCTCTTCTAAGCCCCAATCTTGATTCTATAGGTAAATCATTAAAAGAAACATTTGATTTTTCACAAATTTTAATAAAATGATCTAGTGGAACACTCTTATACCATTTTGATAAATTTTTTTGAAATTCATCATTTATTCCACAAATCTTAATTATTTCATCTCTTCCAACTTCTTTAACAATTTTTTTAAAAAAACCATCTACTTTTCTAATCTTAATATCTTTTAAAATATCATCTGGAAGAGTTCTTAAACTGTCAACAAGATTGATCTGATGAATTGAAGATTCATAAGGAATATGAGTTGCGATAGGTACTTTATCTCCTTTTTTAACATCGCAAGCTTTTTTTACCTCAATTTTACCATTTTTTATAACTGCAATATTATGATCCAGAGTTACTTTTAACTCTCTATTTGTTGTAGTTTTAATTTTAACCCATGAATCTGTTTGACCTTTTATGAAACTCGTAACCTTTCTTTTAACTAATTTACCAGAAAATCTATCTAATGTGTAAGCAAATAATTCATCAGATGAATCAAGATCACATTTTAATGTACCATATGTATCAATTTTTTTAAGTGGGCGATTCTTACTATATTCCTCTACAATTTCACCAATTTCATCACTGATGAATTTGTTTTTTTTGTTGTTATAAAGAAAAACTCTTTGTTTCCCATCATAGCAATTCCGTCTTTTTGCTGCATGATAAAATGGATGTGCAAAGCATACCTGCCCTTCTGTAAAACCAATGATTCTACCAAGAGCACCTGCTGAAGTATGAGGTGCTAAACCTACTACCAGATGACCCGTGAGATCCTCAAATTTTTTAATCTTATAAAAACGTTTTAAACCATAAAACTTAACCAAAAGATCATCGACAAATTTTGCAACCCTAAAAAAATACTCTGCGCAAGACTTAGAAATAATAACATCCTGAACCTTAAGCTCACAAAGCTGATCATCATCCTTCAAAGGTTCACCATAAATATCTTTAGAGTAACCCATTTTTTTCAAACGTTTAACACTAACATCTATCTCACGAGGACGAAAATGAGTCAAAGGAGCATCAGTCATATCAAAACGAATTGTACCATCCTTAAAAACAGAAACATTATGTTTGGCGCGAAGAATACCTTTCTCAAGCATCTCAGGAGTTTTATGAACAGAAAGAGTACCGATAACACCTTTGATAGTATCAGGCAAAATTCTTTCCTTAATATTCTTCTGAGCCTTTTTCACCTCTTTTGATAAAGAAATATCTAATTTTTCGATACGATTGTTTTTTTCAATAACTGTATGACTGCCACAGTCGCAAAAAATACGATAAGTTTTTTTACCACATTTTTCACAAGTTCTAACACCTGCATCAATCTCGATGGAATGCTTCTGCATAGCTTTATTGATTAGACGTTGATTACCACCAGAGTTGCCAAGTGGAAATAAAACATGTGGCGGAGGACGCATCTTACGTTCTGCAGCCTTTTCAGGCCGACCCATACGTGCACCAATCCTAAAAGGAGCCTTAGCTCTTATTTTATAACCACTAAGATTTGAAACTAAATCAAGAATATTTTTTTCAGAATCAACTTTTTCTAAAATCTTTTTTCTATCAGTCTCAACTAATTTGTTGTTTTCTTTGTCAAGACCACAGCCACGGAGAAGAGGATTAGAAAACCTGTCAACAATTATTTTGTTATCTCTGACTTTATGTAAAACACAAAGTTCCACAAGGATATCCTTAATTTTTTTGTCAACAGGAAGCTGTAGTTTATCACCAATAATTTCACCATGGTTCTTAATAAAATCAGATAAGAAAACTAATTCTTCAACACTTATATCATGCCAAAAAAGATTATAAAACGGATGCAGAGGAACATCATATTTTTCAGAAATTTTAACAGCATACTCCCAAGTTGGTTTTTTTAAATCAACCTCAGTTTCAAAGTCTTCATTTATTTTTTTCTGAGTTTCCAAATCAGACTTTTGTATCTCAACAAAATCATATTTTTCTGATTTAATCTTTAGCTTGTTTTGTAGTTCCTGAATCCACCATTCATAACAATAAGAGGCATCAGGCATCAGGGAATTATTTTCAGCAAATTCACCAAAGGGAATCAATATTTCTCCAACATCTATAATTTTTTTTATCTTGCCTGTATCAATCTGCTGAACTGATTCAAGTTCAATAAGATCACCGTTATTCAATAAAACGATAGGTTTTTCGATTTCGTCACATGCTGTACCAATTGTTGCTTTACCCGGTCGTTCCATTTTAAGTTGAGTACCTAATGCTATAAATTCATCAAGAAGAAACATCGAAATAGGATTTATACTAGTTGAAGCTAAACCACCTGTTCTACTTCGTCCGTAACGAAGACGAAAACCACCTTTGCGAGATGGATGAGAGAAAACAGGACGACCTGCAATAACTTCACCGATATATTTTTTTAAAGGAAGGATTTCAGGGATACCTTTTTTTTCTGAATCTTCTTCTTCATCCTTCTTTTTTCCTTTATTAACAAAAACATCAAGAAAATCCCATCCTTTAAGCTTAAGTTTTTTAACATGCTTCAAAAGTTTAGGCGCCTTTAAACAAAGACCTTCTGCAATAACCAAGCATGCTCCTCCACGTAACCTGTTAGTTTCAACACGTGGAAGATCACGATAACCAGTAACCTCAACTTTTTCAGTTCCCTCGCCATTGATACATATTGGACAATTTCTAACAATTTTATCTATTTCATCAACGCTAGGGGTATATTGTAAATGTTGAGCTCTTTTATAAAGCGGAATTTCTTCTTTTAAACGCTCAATCTCACCAGTTGTAGGTTTAAACTTATCAATACCAAGTTCTCGACGTACAACATCAGCAATCAACACACTCATAGCCTGACCAGTACCACCAGCACTACGAATAGGGCCAGAGAAATACAAATCAACATACTCGGTTCCATCATTGTTTTTACCCAGTTTAACATCAGCAATACCCTCAAGAGGGGCAACAAGAACACCCTCAGTAAGTATTGCTAAACCCGTTCGGACAGCTTGATCAATTGCTTCCTCAGAATTTTTAAAACTATATTTTTTTTCTTTTATAATCTTTTTAGAAATATCAAGTGAAACAAGTTCACGATTACCAATTTTTTTAGTAGTTTCCCTAATTTCTTCAGCAATACCTTCTGGTCCAACTAATTTTTCAACTCTTGCTGCAAGATCTGTTGCTTGAGGTATTTCCACATTTGTTTCAGGATCCAAACCTTTCTTTCGAGCTTCATCAGCTATATTGTAACAAGTAGTTATTTCCTCATCTAACATAGAGAAATATTTTTGCATTTCTGAACTTACTGCGATATCGCGAGATAGACCTCCACCCATTATATATCAATCTCTAAAAATCAAATAAACAAATCCTTATTTTGATAATACAAACTAAGATTTTAAAGCTTTTTATTTTTTAAAATATCTAATAGTTAGGAATTAAAGAAATACCCTATTAAGATATATTCTCTATATTATAAAGATTATATACAATTTTTTTAAACTAGACCAAAAGCTATACTAAAGAGTTCTATACTTATGAGTTGTCTTATCTGAGAATTAAATGAAAAATATTCTTACTAAACTAAGTTGCTTTTTATTTTAACTAATTGTTTCATTTAAGATTATTGTTTCAGTAGGTATGTGAATAATCCATATATTATCACCTTGAGAGATTCCATCCTCAATATAAATATATAATTTATCCCCTGGTTCTATTTGATTATTTTCACCTGTATACCAACCAATATTTCCAGATGATGGGGCAGTAGGTAGACCTATAGTCTTTGTTATTGAATCTAAAGTAAACCCAGATACTATAATTCTTAGATCACTCCATCTACCATGTTCTGAGGCTGGTGAAACTGTGAAGTTCATCCAGTGTCCACCAGTTTGAGTAATATTTTCATCCTGAGGTAAATCTAAATTTGGAGCCGGAGGAATATCAAATTCTTCTTCTTTTTTATCCTCATAAATTAAATAAGTAACATCCCATTCTATTAAACTCTCAGATAAAATTGGGTCGTCTAATCCTGCCATTTCTATTTCAACTTCGGTAACATGTACGGGAATTGTAATTGTAGTTCCTACCAAAAAATCATCAGTTCTATTGCCAAAATAAGACAAAGGATGTATATCTTCATCATTTAGATAAATTGAGGTTATTCCTTCATAAATACCACTTTTTATTTTTAAAGATTCTGCCTCGCTTTCTGATATATCAAAAGTTTTATTTTTATAATATGTTACCTCAACAATTTTGTCTTTAATATATATGACATCCCCCTTATTATATGATTGAAAATTATATTCAGTTTCATTATAATCATCAACAAGTTCCTGATAATATATTGTTTTTATCTCATCATTATTTTCATCATTAAAACATCCACTAAAAACAATGCAGATTAAAAGAACAGCTATTCCAACTACAATTAATTCTTTCCTCATCATTTATCCAACCGGATTACTTTCTAACAATTATCTTATAAAAAGATAACTTGTCAAAGTAACAAAAAGGAAAATAAAAATTTTTTTAGATTTTTTTACTAAAATCCATCATTGTAACATTACTATTTTGTAAATTAACTATTGGTACTTTTCCCGAATCTGGTACAAAATTCATCATTTTCTGATAATCTGTTTGCTCCTGCCAGCTACTAGCATTTATCAATGTGACACCACGATATTCTCCAATTGTAGCAAGGTGAACATGACCTGTTACAAAAATATCAGGAACCTTATCTATAACCATGTAATCCGAGTGTTCTGGAGCAAGAGGTGTAAAACCACCATAAGTTGGTGAAAGATGATGTTTCTTAAGCATCATCTTCATAATCTCAATAGGTTTATTGTACTCGAGTTGTTGAATGTTTGTAGCAAAATCAAGAAGACTCTGTCCATGATATGAAAGTATTTCTACATTATCAAGTGAAAAATAACAAGGGTTTCCAACAAAAGTTATGTCACATCCTGAAAATAAATCCTGGATATCTTTTTCAAAAGTTGGTTGCGGTTCAGCAGGTCGAACTGCATCATGATTACCAGGTTGAACAACAATTGAAACATGATCAGGAATCCGCTGAAGTTCTATAGCTAACTCCTCATATTGCTTATAAACATCAGTTATAGAAAGTTCTTCCTCCTGATTTGGATAAATACCAATGCCATCAACGATGTCACCAGGTATAACCAAATATTTGATTTTACTCGCAACATTTTTTTGACGGCTATTCCCTAAATCACCATTTATCCATTTTATAAAAGTATTCCATTGATGATCCATAAATTGTTTGCTGCCGATATGTATATCAGACATAAATGCCGCATACACTGGTTTTTCAGAATGATTACGTTCTTTTTTTATACTAACATCAGGAAAAACGATGTTTTTAATTATAAACAAGTCACCATTTTTACTAATTTGACCTTTAAGACCTATTATTTCATCCATTACGACTTCTTTAGCAGATGCTAAAAGATCTCGGTCATTACGAAGTGCTAAACAGACAGCTTCATCAGTATCATCCTCGATTATTATCAAACGATGACCATTACTAGTATTTTTTACTTCTTTAACAATCCCTGCTATTTGAATGTCTTTGATACCATTTTTACTCATACGTTTAATGGGAACAACATTAGCCATCTCTCTTCTTTGACTTCTAAGAATTTTTCTTAAAACATCAAAACGGTCTCTAAAAAGGCGGGCGAAATCATCAGTTTTTCCTTCACAGACACTGTTCCCAGTTACATCTTTAATAACTTTGATATCTGAGTCATATTCGGCAGCTTGAGGTTTCCATGTTTTTATTTTGTCTACAGATTTAGGTTTCTCTAATGTTTTTTTATAATTATTTTGTTTCTTATTAGTAGATTTATTATCTTTTTCTTCAATTAATATTTCATTTTTAGTCATCACTGAAGAAGATGTTTCTCCAAAACTATTTTCCATTAGTTTAATTTGTTCCAATGTTAAAATTAAAGGATATTCTTTTAGACTTTTTTTTATTAAATCTGTGTAATCATAGGGTTTTTCTTTTGATAGAATGTATTCTAATGCATCAGATTCAACGAAGGTACCATGCTCTGAGAAAGATTTAATTATTGTTTCCATTCCACCCGTCCCACAAAAAATATTACAATTTTTTTTTATTTCAAATTAAATATCGGGATTTAGTGTATATGACATGACTGTTTTTTAGAATTTTTGGTCTACAAAAAAAAAGAAAATAATGTTTTTTCAAAGAAACCGACCCTCCGGCACAAACATGTGTTATATAAAACTTTCGCAAAAATTGCCTATTTTGCTGATAAAATACTCTAAACAAAAAATTTGTTATAAAACATCTGAAAATATTATCTAAAAACATATATTTTTCAGAAACACATATAAAAGATAAAAAACTAATATATAACCAGAACCATACAAAAAAAGTGCAAAAAACAATGATACTAATAAAAACCTACAAACAAGGTGAAGACATCCTACTAAGTGCCTGTGATGAAGACTTAATAGGAAAAAAATTCGAAGAAGGAAAATTCTACCTAGATGTATCAGAAAAATTTTACAAAGGACAAAAAATCAAAATAAATGAACTAATAAAACACCTTAAAAATGCAACTATTGCAAACCTTGTTGGTTCTGAAACAATAAAATTTGCAATAAAACATGGTTTTGTGGATCCAGACTGCGTGTTAAAAGTTCAAGGTATACCACATGCCCAAGTAGTAACAATGATATAAAAAAAACAATTTTTTTATTTTTTTAAACTATCAACTTTTTCAAGCATTTTAATAAAATGACTGCCTTTCCAATATACCTTGTCACATATAGGGCAATACCAAAAATTTTTATGAGTTTGAAAAACATGCTCAGGAACCTTATTTTCAACAGTTGTTTTATCAATTTTTTTGATTTCAGAGTTACAAACCGTGCATCTGCTCAAAATACTATCAGAATCAATTTCAACATCTTCTAAAACAGTTTTAAGTTGTTCATCAAGCTCAATACTATCAATTTTAATATTTTCAACATTATTTCTTCTAGCATCCCAAATAAGTTCTTTATCACGGGTGATCAAAACACGACCATCTTTTTTAGCTATATCTAAAATACAGGAATCTTTCATATCTGCTTCTGGGTAATATGTATCAAAACCAAGTATTCTTAACCATTTAGCTAATGTTCCAAGCATCTGGTCACAAAGAAACTTCATACTAAACACAATAAATTATTTTTAAACAGGCTTATAGTGAAATAAAAATCCTTTACCAAATCTTAATGATTCAACTATTTCTAAATTGATAATGTCTTCATTTTCTTTTATTCCTTCTCCGGCAGCCATAGTAGGAGTATTTTTACCACCAATAATAATAGGAGCGACATATACAAACAAATCATCAACAAGTTTTTCTTTAAGAAAACTCCAAATAATTTCTCCTCCACCCTCAACCATTAAACTATTAATTTTTTTTTCAGAAAGTTTTTTCATCAAACATTTCAAATCAATTAAACCATCCTTGTTTGTTTCACAAAAAACTATTTCCACATTGGAATCATATTTTTTTACACAATTTATACCTTTTTTTACAACAATTAAAGTTTTAGATTTATCATTTACAACCTTTGAATCCACTGGCGTTCTACAATTTGAATCCAGTACTATTCTAACAGGATTTTTTGGGTTTTTAACATATTTTTCTTTAACCGTAAGTTTCGGATCATCAGATAGAACAGTGTTCACTCCAACTAGTACTGCATCAGAATTGTTTCTAAGATTATACATTCGTTCAATGTCTTTTTCACATGAAATCCTTATCTGCTTTCCCTGTGGTGAAGCAATTTTCCCATCTGCTGACATCGCACAATTTATTACAATTTCTGGTTTTTTCATAAAAAAACACTTATTTTTTTTATTTTGGATACAATGGACAATCTTTTTTATTTTCAGGACAATAACCTTTGGTTTTACAGACAGCTCCAGCGTTTTTAAAAATTATAGGTGCAACTTTTTTTACAAGTTTAAGCATTTTATTAGCAAGTATTCTTATTTCCCATTGAGCATGCATACAACAACGAAGTTCAAAAAAATTTAGTAAACTACGAGCATTCATAGTAACAATTATATTAGAACATGTGGCGTTTGGTAGTACAAAACGTGCATCCTCAGCAGGTATATCTAAATCTAATAGTTTGTTGTATTCATCCCATATTTTATTCATAGTTTCCTCATAGGCTTTTTTTGTTTTCTCATCTTTTGCAATCTTTGGAGGGATCACATAATTTGGTTCTTTTAGATCAACATAACGCTGGCTTTGCTGTGCAAAACTAGCGATTCGATGACGGACTAGTTGATGAGTAAGACTCCGGCTGACATCACTTATTGCAAAAGTAAATGAGGTATGTTCGATAACACTGGTATGGCCAACGTTTATGACATGTTCCAAAATAGTGTTGAGTTCTTTTTCTGATGATTTATCAAGGTTTTCAGGTTTTGTTTTACTATGTGTTAACTTTGCAGCCATAGCAGGTATTTTTTCCGGTTTGGGTGAGAATCCTATAAGTTCCACGTTCATAAAAAATCAATTTCCCGTAAAAATGGTATAAAATAAGGTTTTATTATCTTTTTTAAAATGCCACAAATCTTAAAAACTAATAGCAAATCTCAAAAAAACCATAACCTTTTAAAAAATGAATGGATTAACCCCCTTCGGTTTCAGGAAGTTAAAAGGTTGAACCATCTGGGAGGAAAAAAAGATTTATGATATCATTTATCATAACCACGGTCGTATGTTTTATAGTATATATGCTCTTCACAACAGGTAGCGGAAACGATTTATACCTTTGGGGTTTTGAAGAAATCCTAATCGGTCTGGTTTTGTCAATCATCGCGGGAGTTGTTGGAAGAAAAGTTTTTGTTAAAAAAAGCCTGCGTATGCTTAACCCTGTTCGTTGGATTATGTTTATAGTTTATGTAATCGGGCCTTTTTTTGTTGGACTAGCAAAAGCCAATTTTGATGTAGCATACCGGGTGATAACTGGAAAAATCAATCCAGGTATTGTTAAGATTTCACCAGATCTTAAAACCGATCTTGGAGTTACAATGCTTGCAAATTCAATAACGTTAACACCTGGTACTTTGAGTGTAGACATAGATGAAGATAGCAATGATTTGTATATACATTGGATTAATGTTAAAGATGAAGCGATTAAGAAAAAACCTGTGGATTGTAAATACATCTGCGGTAGTTTTGATAAATGGGTGAGGAGGATAGCAGAATGATAGAAACTTTTGATACAACATATCTAGTTGTTTTAGGCATACTTTTACTATGTGTAGTTATAGCTCTTATTAGGGTTATTAAGGGACCTACAGCTCCGGATCGAGTAGTTGGTCTGGATACAATTAATACAATTGTTATAGTCAGTATGGTTATTTTTGGTTTTGCAGCAGGTTCGGTGATCTATATTGATGTAGCAATAGTTTATGCTCTTTTATCCTATATTTCAACATTGTTTATAGCTAAATACCTCGAAGGAGGCGATATGTGATTATGTTAGACATAATCATTTATTTGCTTCTTGGAATAGGGGTATTTTTTAATCTTTTAGCAGCCTTTGGTCTGCTTCGTTTTCCAGATGTTTATACACGTCTTCACGCTGGAACAAAATGTACAACTTTTGGATCAATATTCATATGTGGATCAGTTATAATCCTGGGTTTAAAAACATGGTTTCTTGATGGACAAACCGATGGGTCTGTTTTAGCCATTCATACCGCTGCAGCATTACTAGCAATTCTTTTAACTAATCCAACTGGTGCCCATGCTATAGCTCGAGCAGCACATAAGAGTGGTGTTAAACCTGTTGGAGCAGTTATTGATGAACTTGAAAATAAGACTGGTGAAAAAAATACTGAGTCGAAAAGTGAGACTAAGAAAAAAACTAATGATAAAAAGAAAAAAGCTAAGAAAAAAGAAAAAAGCGAGGAGGGTGAATAAAAAATGGATGAATATACACTTATTGAAATCATTCACATAGTAACACCGATTCTTATTGTTGCAGCATCTATTGCAGCGGTTTTATTAAGAGATCTAATAGCTGCAGCAATTGCTATAGCTGCTATGAGTCTACTTTTATCACTTGAATTTTACATATTACAAGCTCCTGATGTAGCTATTGCTGAGGCTGGTGTTGGAGCATGTTTAACAACAGCTATTCTTGTGATAGCTGTTCGTGCTACAAAACGAACTGAGGAGGAGGTATAATCATGAAATCTCGAGATGTCTTCGCAGCTGTTTTTCTTGCTGTTGTTGCAGTATTTTTTGTTTATACTGCTCTTATGATGCATCCTTTTGGAGTTCCAACAAATACTGATATGGATCAACATATAATTGAAAACACCCAAGAGGAAACTGGTGCTAATAATGGTGTCACTGGTGTTGTTTTTGATTACAGAGGATTTGATACACTTGGTGAAGCAACAGTTCTTTTCACAGCGGTTGCAGCTGTGGTTATGATTTTCAGGAGGTTGAAAAAATGAGTGATGAAGGGATGTCTAAGATTGTTAAAACCATAGCAAGTGTTGCTTTTCCTTTGGTTTTAATTTTTGGACTTTATGTTATTGCTCATGGTCATCTCACACCTGGTGGAGGATTTCAGGGTGGAGCTGTTGTAGCTTCTGGCCTTGCTATGCTTATTATTGCTTTTGGATCGCCCTGGGCGTTGAAAAAAGCTAAAAAGAAAAATCTTTCAATTCTTGAAAGTGTTGGCGCTGTTTCTTTTATAGGTTTTGCTTTACTTGGATTGGTTTATGGAGCCGTGTTTTTTAATAATTTTTTAACTGGTGAAAATCTTTTATTTGGAGAGGTTCCTGAGAAATTATCTACTGCAGCTAACATTAACACAGGTGGTATGATTCCTTGGATGAATTTTGCTGTTGGTTTAAAAGTTATAGCGGGTTTGTTCGCAATTGTTTTGATTATGGCTTATGCTACTAGTTACAGAAAGAAGGAGGATAGTAACGAATGATTTACAATATTCCATTTATCGCTGTTGCTTTGTTAATAATAGTAGGTCTTTATGCAGTTTTATTCCGCAGAAATTTGATTAAAATCGTTATTGGTATTACTATTATACAAAGTGGTGTAAACTTGTTTTTAATAACTCTTGGGTATAGAAAAAACAGTTTGGCACCAATATATACAAGTTCACCAAATCCTGATGGTGTCATGTCTATGCCTGTTCCGCAGGCTTTAACCCTTACAAGTATTGTCATTGGTGTAGCTGTTCTAGCACTCATGCTCTCTCTAATAATTCATCTTTATAGACACTATAATACTCTTGATTCCAAAAAAATAGGGAGGATTGAAGAAGAATGAACATGGAGCTATTAATTGATCATTCACCTGCTTTGATAGTAGCAGTACCTTTACTTGCAGCATTTCTAACACCCTTGATCAGTATGGTTAATCAAAAACTAAGAAATGTTTTTGTTATCGCTATGCTTCTTTTAACAGGTTTTTTTATCTATTTGCTTTCATCAGATGTTTTAGCAAATGGAATCAGAACTTATGTTTTTGGCGCTGAAGGAACTTCTTCACCTATCGTTAGAATCCTGTTTGAAGTTGATGCATTTAGTGTATTAATGGCTTTAGTAGCATTTATTCTTTCAATAGTAGCGGTTTTATATTCATGGCATTTCGTGGAAAAAGAAACTGGTCAGGATAAATACTATACATTACTACTTTTGATGACTACGGGTATGCTTGGAATGGTGCTCACTGGTGATATGTTTAACTTTTTTGTGTTCCTTGAAATAACTTCGATTTCTTCTTGTGCCCTTATAGCTTTCTGGACAAACAAAGGACTCTCTGTCGATGCAGCATTTAAATATATAGTTATTAGCACAATTGGTGCACTTTGTTTCCTTTTTGCTATAGGTATATTTTATGGTCAATATAATGCATTAAATATAGCTGTTTTATCAAATTCACTTACTTTTGGATTCTTAGATATTGTGGCTTTTGCATTAATTGTTGTAGCATTGGCTATGAAAGCAGGTCTTGTACCGATGCATATGTGGCTTCCAGATGCATACGGACGAGCTCCATCTTCTGTTTCAATAATGTTAATTGGCGCAACACAAGCAAGTTTATATGGTGTTTTCAGAATGATTTTCACACTTTACGGTGGACAATTAAACAACTTTTTAGCAGATTTTGGAGATAGTCAACTAGTTTTTAACGAGGTTGTTTCAACATTTATTGTTGTTCTCGCTCTTTTCACAATTATAATAGGGGTTTTAATGGCTTTAAAACAAAATGATTTCAAACGAATGATAGGTTTTGCTGCTCTTGCAGAAATGGGTTATATTTTTCTTGCAATAGGTGCTGCTTTATCAACTGTAACTATTGAAAACGGTGTTGTTCTCCTTGAAGGTACAGGAAAAACAGCGTTACAGGGTGGTTTATTTCATATAATAAATGATGCACTTGACATAGGTCTACTTTTTCTAGTTGCTGGTGCTGTTTATTATGTGACTAAAGAAACATCATTGAATCGATTAGGTGGACTAGCTCGTAACATGAAATATACAACTATTTTCTTTATCATTGGTTTATTTGCAGTTTCTGGGATGCCGCCTTTGAATGGTTTTGCGTCAAAACTTTTGATTTATGAATCTGTATACTATGTAAATCCTATACTTGCAATAGCTGCGATACTTTCAAGTATACTACTTCTTGCTGCTTTTGTAAAAGTATTTCATTCCGTATTTCTTGGACCGAAACTTCCACGTTTTGATAATGTTTGTGAAGCACCAAAAAGTATGCTAATTGCGATGGCTGTAATAGCCTCAATTATTATTTTCTTTGGTCTGTTTCCAGAAGCAGTTATACATCATATAATTCAACCAGCTGTTGATGCTCTTGTAAATCATGGTGAATATCTGAGCTGGTTTGTAGGAGGTGCATAAAAAATGATTAGTTGGGAAACATTTTTAGAATCACTTAAAACGGGTAGTGGTTTTTGGCATCCACTTGTTTGGATATTGGCATTTATAATAGCATTCCTTGTGGTTTTAATAATACGAGGGATGGGAAATAAAAAATACAAAAAAGGAACAGAGCAAACCAAAGTATTTTTATCTGGAAATGCTGAACCAGAGAAAGAATTAATGCATATAAAAGGAAAAAATCTATTCTGGGGTTTTACAGAGTCACTAGAATGGGTTTACAAACTATTAGAAAAAATGCATACAGGAAACGTAAGTGATTATGTTTTATGGTTTGTAATAACACTAGGAATATTCTTCCTTATTTTGGGGGTGTTATAGATAATGGATTTTATGCAAATAACTGAAACTGGTTTATATGTAATAATTGGAACCTTGGGTCTTGCATTATTTGCAATTGTTTTTGGTCTAATATACAAAGGTATAGATCGAAAAATAGCAGCTCATATGCAAGGTAGAATAGGTCCACCAATAAAACAGCCTTTTTTAGATGTAAAAAAACTGTTTACTAAAGAAAACATAATACCAGATAATGCAATTGAATGGATTTTTAACCTTGCACCAGTGATAACATTTGTCGGAGCAATAACAATACTAATTTACCTTCCGATAATCCCTCAAACCGATGGTGGAATGATACCTCTGGTTGATTTCGGAGGAGACCTTATTCTGATATTGTATCTATTGATGATACCCTCTCTTGGTATGGTCATAGGAGGTTTATCATCAGGATCACCATATGCAACAGTCGGGGCACAAAGAGAAATGGTTGCCATGATCTCCTATGAGTTCCCACTTGCAATAATAGCTATAACTATAGCCTGGCGTTTAAGCATAGAGCAAAACACAGCAAATATAACAAATGTTTTTTCATTTGCAACAATTTCACAAGCAGCACCTGTTTGGAGTATAGTAGGTCCACTTGGATTAATTGGTTTTCTTTTACTACTATTTGTTTTAATACTTGTAACACCTGCAGAGCTATCAAAAATACCATTTGATGCACCAGAGGCAGAAACTGAAATAGCGGAAGGTTTAATGGTAGAATACTCAGGAAGAAACTATGCAATGTTTTATTTAGCGGATGGAGTAAAAACAGTTGTAATGGCATCACTTATAGTTGCATTGTTTTTCCCATATCATCTTTCACCAGTACTGGGTTTAACTGAGATTCCTGCAATGGCCGTGGACATAGCTTTCTTTTTAGCAAAAGTATTTCTTATAATATTGTTCTCACTAACATTAATCCGTGTTTCAATAGCTCGGCTAAAAATCGATCAAATCGTTTACACTTACTGGGTTCCATTAACACTAATAGCACTAGTTGGTCTAATCTGTGTCATGTGGGATGTAACAACAATGGCACCAGCATCAGAAGGCGGTTTTGGATGGTCAAAAATAGTTGAAATACTTGGTTTGGTCTAAAAAAAATTAATAAAAAAAGATTGTTTACTATGAAAAAAAAAGACCAAATAACAATTTTTTTATTCTTTTTTATACCTACATTAATGGTAATTTTGGGTTTAATTTTTTTTCCATATGATGAAAAACAAAACCTATCGGATTTAATTTCAACTGCTCCACTTTTCCCAAGCCTTGTTTTTCTCTTAGCTGGTTTTTTAAAACCGGAAAATGACACAGGAAAAAAACTAAAAATATTAGGATGGATTCTTTTTTCTTTTTTTTGGGCTACACAAATAAACACTCTTTATCATGGTGAAGAACAAGATATTGCTAATGCAGCAATCTGCATAATTGGAATATATATTTTAATATATCTAGCTTATCATGAGTATCTAAACCTAAAAAACAAAAAACAAAACAGTTGTCTTAACTGGGCTGCAGGTGCAGCAGCAATAGCCGGTTTAATCTATTTCATATTTGATTTAACAATACTAGCTTACTGGTTAAAAGAAATAGTGGCATATCAAAGTGGATTACTTCTTAATCTTTTTATCGGAGGGGTAGAAACTCGGGGTGTAGAAATATACCATAATGGATCATATATCGTCACAATTATTTTTGCTTGCACCGCGGTTCAATCAATGGTCTTATTTGTTGGAATGATCCTGCCACTTAAAAAAGTTGAATGGAAAAGAAAAATCTATGCACTAATTGTAACAGTTATACCAATATATTTTCTTAATCTATTAAGAAATGCATCCATTGCGTACATGATAAAAGACGACCCTGACATGTTTTTTATAGCGCACAATGTAATAGGCAAAGGCGGAAGTCTACTAGCATTAATAGTCCTACTATTCATCGTTATAAAAATCATCCCAGAATTATTTGACAATATCATCTGTTTAACAGATCTAACCAAAGAAAATGGTCCAGTGGAAAAACTTGGGAAAAAAATATTTTCTTATGGAAGAAAAAAATAATGTTTTTTAAACTCGCGAAAGGATGTAAAAAACTATTATTTTTCAGTTTCATATTATCAATTATTTTAACCCTTTTTTATACAATATCCTATCTACTAACAGTTACTGTTATCCAAAACATGATGCTTCTTTTTTCTTCAATTACATGGATTATTACTTTTTTTTTATTGATTTTTTTCCGTGATCCTGAAAGAAAAACAGGTGAAGGTTTTACTGCTGCTGCAGACGGCAAAATCATATCAGTTGATAAAATTGAAAATGATGAAGAAATCGGTAAATGCATTAAAATTTCTACTTTTATGAACATTTATGATGTACATGTAAACCGTATGCCATATGATGGAATAATTCAAGATATAACACATATCAAAGGATCTTTCCTACCAGCTTTTTACAAAGATTCAGAAAAAAACGAAAGAATTATTATAAACATAAAAACAAGTTTCGGAGTTATAAAAATCGTTCAAATCGCGGGGATAATAGCACGTAGAATATTACCATATGTAAAAAAACAGGATAAGGTTAAAAAAGGAGAAAAAATTGGTATAATAAGACTAGGTTCACGAGTAGATATATACTTACCCGAAAAATGTATAAAAAAAATTTTTGTAAAAAAGAATGATAGAACAAAAGCAGGAGTTACAAAAATTGCAGAAATCAATGATTAAACTTTTCAAAATAGAGGATTTCATCTCATTGCTCAATGCTACATTTGGTTTTTTAGCAATTTTGATGCTTTTTTTAGATGAAATCCATCTAAGTTTTTCTTTTATTTTATTAGCAATTCTATCTGATGGTTTAGATGGATGCATTGCTCGTAAAACTGGGAATAAAAGCCAAGTGGGGGATTTTTTAGAACCTATGGGTGATATGTTATCTATGGGTGTGGCACCAGCATTTTTAACATATTTTGTTTATCAACTAGATGTAATTAATTGTTTCAGATGTCATTTCTTATTAATTTCTGTTTTAGTTTTATTTTTTGTTTGTAACGTTATTCGTTTATCTTCTTTTTTTGTTCTAAAAAACGATAAATATTTTATTGGATTGCCGGTGCCTGCTGCAGCTATTATAATAGTGGCATTATCTTATGTTAAAATCAATTTTTATTTACTTGCTATTGTAATTGTTATTCTATCAATATTTATGGTTTCAAATATTCATTTCAAAAAACCATGGTTGAAAATCAATATAATTGCTGCTGTATTGATTTTTTTAGCAATAATTTTTCCTTATAATTATAATAGTTTTTTCGTATGGTTGCTTTTTTTTGCTGTCGTTTTTTATTCAATTTTCAGTGCTTTTTATGAAAAAGTAGTAAAATAATAATAAAATTTATCATTTTATTAATAAAAAGGTTTCTAAATGAATAATGCATTACAGGTTGCTGATTATGGAAGATATACCAAAGATTGGCATAACTGGTATGCCAGGCGTTGGAAAAACCCAGACGCTTATCAAAATTGCAAAAACTTTAGAAGAACATGGTTACAAAGTACACGGTATGGTAACTGATCCTATTCTTGAAAATAAAAAAAGAATTGGTTTTATTGTAAAAAACTGGACAACAGGTGAAAAAGAGGTTTTTGCCCATAAAGACTTTGACTACAAGGACAAAGTCGGTGATTATGGTGTTGATACAAAGGTATTAGAAAAAATTGGGGTACCGGCTATACAGGATGCGATTAATGATGATGCTGTGGATGTCATCATAATTGATGAAATTGGTAAAATGGAGATGCTTTCAGAGGGATTCTGTAAAGTGGTAATAGATGCTCTTGATTCTGATAAACCTATCATGCTTACTCTTCATAAAAAAAGTAGGACGCCATTGCTTCAGGATGTACGCCGACGTGATGATATGAGGATTTTAGAAGTAACTCCGGTAAATCGTAATCTCCTTCCATATAAAATTGAGAAAATTATGGAAGAAAAACTGCCTCCATTGTTTTAAATTTTTTTTTTGAATTATGATAGATGATAAGGATCTTTCGTTAGTTAAAGAAGGGGAAACCAGTTTTTTTGTATATAATTCTAATATTTCAAAAAGAGGACCTGGTTCTATTACTAAACCTGCTTTTTATAATCCTGCTATGGAACTTAACAGAGATCTTTCAATATTAATTTGCCAATATCTTATAAATAAAATAGAGAGAACCGTTGAAATTTGTGATGGACTAGCAGCTTCAGGTGCTAGAGGAATACGTTTAAATAATGAGCTAAAAGGTGATTATAAAGTTTTTTTAAATGATTGGAGTGAAAACTCATTTAATCTAATAAAAAAAAATATTGAAAAAACCAATGCTTCAGATGTAACATTTTTTAATAAGGATTTAAATGTGTTACTTTCTGAAAAAAGATTTGATTATATTGATGTTGATCCATTTGGCAGCCCAGCTGGTTTTATAGATTCTGCTGTGAGAAGCATTAAAAATTATGGTATTATTGCTTGTACTGCAACTGATACTACTGCTTTATGTGGTGTTTATCCTAAGGTTTGTGTTAGACGTTATGGGGCTAAACCATGTCATTCTCCTTGTATGAAAGAAACCGCTGTTAGAATTTTACTTGGTTTTATAGCTCGAGAGGCTGCTAAATATGATAAAGCAGTAGTTCCAGTTTTATCTTATAGTTCTGATCATTATTTCAGAGTTTATGTTAAAATAGTTAAGGGTGCTAAGAAAGCGAATAGTTCTGTTGAAAAAATTGATTTTGTTTCTTCTGAGAAATGTTTTTTTTCAAAAAAGAAAAAAGAATATTTTGGTCCAATGTGGCTTGGAGATTTACATGATAAAAAAACGTTGATGATCTTGCGTGAGATTCTTTCTACAAAAAATCTTAATACAAAAAATCGTGTTTATCAGATGCTTGATTTGATGGAATCAGAAACAGTTCTTCCTGCTTTTTTTTATAATGTTGATGAAATATCATCATTTTTGAAAACCACTGCTCCAAAGATGAAAAAGATTCTTGAAGGTCTTAGAGAAATGGGTTTTAAAGTGTATCGTACTCATTTTGATGTTAATGGTTTTAAGACTGATGCTTCGAAGGATGAAATTAAAAAAGTTTTTTTGAAAGGTTAAACAGTTAGTTCTATTAGTATTCCTTTTTTTAGTAGATATTGAAAGGTTTTTACTGTTATGATCACGGCTAAAATTATTTGGATCATTACACATATTATTTCTTGAATAATATTGAAATATTCTGGTCTTTCTTTGAGGGCTCCTGGGTATTTTTCTTGGATTACTACGCAGCCAAGTGCTGATGATAATGCATTGTCACCGTTTTTTAGTGAGTATTCATCAAAAACATGGTATTCTATTGGTTCAATATATGGGTCGATATCTGACATTATCCAGTGTCCTGCTTCATGTAGTGGTGTTGATGTGATGATCACAATAGTTGATATTATGAAACCAAGTAGTAGTATCTTGATTTTTGTTTTTATCATGTTTTTTTCCTGTTTATCCCTCATACAATATTAATTTAGCAAGCTTAATATAAATAATTTATTATAAAATTATGTTTTTTTATTAAAATAAACAGAAAAAAACCTTAAACATATTATGAAAAACTAATAAAACACCATGATTATATCCATAAAACAAAATAAGAAGAGGTTAAAGATAAACCATGGCCTATAAGATAAAAGTTGGAGTATTGGCATCCGGTGGGGGAACAGACCTGCAAAGTATTATAGATGCTTCAGAAAAAAATATGATTGATGCCGAAGTAAAAGTAGTAATATCGGATCGATGTGACGCATTTTGTTTAAAAAGAGCAGAAAAACATGATATTCCAACTTATTTTTTAGACCCAAAAAACAAAAGTAGAATACAGGTAGATTCTGAAATAGATAAAATATTACTAGAAAATAATATTGATCTTGTAGTAGGTGCTGGCTATATGAGGATTTTATCTAAAGATTTTGTAAAAAAATGGTATAAAAAACTTATCAATATACACCCTGCATTACTGCCTTCTTTTAAAGGAACTAATGGTCAAGGAGATGCTCTTGAGTATGGTGTTAAAATCACTGGTTGTACAACACATTTCATGGATGAAAAAATGGATCATGGTCCAATAATACTTCAAGCCGCAGTATTAGTAAAACAAGATGATACTCGTGACAGCTTAGCAGAAAGAATTCTGGAAGTCGAACATCAAATACTACCTCGAACCATTCAACTTTTTGCTCAAAAAAGATTGAAAATCGAAAAAAGAAGAGTAAAAATACTTCCCGGTGATAGTTGGAAAGAAAAATATGAAACCATATCTGATGTACTTTACTCTGAAGGATATTAACTGAATTTTATTGTTATTTTTTAATAAGATATTAAGAAATATTTATATATAATATAAATTAAATATTAATTAGATTAGTTATATGAAACAAAAAATAACAGTAATCACGATAATCTGCATATTTATTCTTACAGGTTTCTCAACCTTAACTCTTGCTAAAACACAAATTAGTGAAACAACTAAACCAAATCAAAATGAAGTATTAAAGAAACAATCAACATCTATTAAAACCACAAGTATTGATCCAGATGATGTAGAATTATATGTTGGAGGTGTCTTTTCACCTTGGTATCTAAAACTACGAGGCCATATGCATCAACCATTTCCATATGACGGAATAAAAATTTTTATCGCCTCAAAGGGAAATGAAAATTTCAGTTGCGTTATTGATGCATCGGTTTATGATAACAACTGAGAGGATATTATTTATGAGTATCCTAATAATTATACTATTTTTCCTTGTACTTTGACTAAAGTGAGTTCAGATGGTGTTGGCCTAGGTTTCCCTCTTAAAATAGGATTCGGCAAGATTAACATTGATGTACATGTAGAAATCAATAATGGAGAATTTAGTAAAGATTTATCAAAAACTGGATTTAGACTTGGTCCGTACGTGGTTTTAATATAAATACCAGTTCTTTCAAAAAATTTTTTCTTTTCAAAGACTTAAATAATAAAATCTATTATCCCTAAAAAAATAGATGAATACTACAGATTTTTCAAAATGGATCAACAGTTTCCATAGATTCGGAATTAAACTAGACCTAAACAGGATAAAACACCTCTGTAAAAAATTAGGAAACCCTCAAAACAAATACAAAACAATCCATGTAGCTGGCACCAACGGTAAAGGATCAGTTTGTAAAATCTTAGAATCAATTCTAAGAGAAAACCATTACAAAACAGGAATGTATACCTCCCCCCACTTAGAATACTTTGAAGAACGAATAAAAGTAAACAATAAAAAAATCTCAAAAGAAGAAATAAATAAAATCTACAAAAAACTTAAACCAATCACCGATGAAATGCAAAACAAAAACATAAACCCCACCTATTTTGAGATAACTACAGCTATAGCTTTTGAATATTTTAAACAAAAAAATGTTGATATAGCAGTTATAGAAGTGGGTCTAGGTGGAAAATATGATGCAACAAACATAGTAAAACCAGCTTGCTCAATTATAACCAATGTTACACTTGAACATCAAAATACACTAGGAAAAACAATAGAAGAAATAACAGCTCAAAAAGCAGGTATAATAAAAAACAAAACACCCATCGTAACCGCAGCTGAAAAAAAAGCGTTAAACGTTATAAAAAAAACAGCTGAACAAAAAAAATCACCATTAACAGTTATAAACAAAAAAGATTGGAAAAGAAAAAATTTTTCAGATAAAAAACAAGTTTTTTTGATCAAAACAAAAAATGAAAACTATGAAATTGAAACTAAATTACTTGGAAACTATCAAGGAGAAAACATAACACTTGCAATCAATACTATTGAACAACTAAAAACAAAAGGAAAAAAAACTTCAACAAAACACATTAAACATGGAATAAAAAACACTTATAACTCAGGTAGAACACAAATTGTACATAAAAAACCATACATAATACTTGATGGTGCTCATAATCCTGAAGCTGCAAAGAAACTTTCTTCTACAATAATTAAAGATTTCAAATATAATCGATTAATCCTCGTAGTTGGTATTTTAAAAGATAAAAACATCAAAAAAATCTTAAAAAACCTGTTAACTGTATCAAATGAAATAATAATTACACAACCAGATAACAAAAGAGCCGCTGATACAAAATTCTTAGAAAAAACAATAAAACAAATAGATGAAAACAAAAAAACAAAATCAATAAAAAAAATTAAAAAAGCAATAAATAACGCTATAGAAATTTCAAAAAATGATGATTTAATCCTAATAACAGGTTCATTATACACTGTTGGAGATGCAACAAAATATTTTAAAAAATACTTCGATAAATAAAATAAATTTTATATAATAATGATCATATTTGGAAAACCTGAAAATAAAAGATGGTTGATAAAAAACTTAAAAAAGACATTTCATTTATTCTTCTATCTACTCTTTTATTAATATTCTACACAATTAGTACATATAGTCTTTCGTACAAAACAATTGCAGGAATCTTAATACCTGGAACATGTTTTGCTTTTGCATTTGTGACTTTATCCTGGATTCTAACTGATCAATCACTTTTAAGAAAAACATGGCCATATTTAACAATATTTATTCTATCTTTTATTATTGTTAGTTTTTGGAAAATCATTTATTTTTCAATTGATTTATCAATAAAAAATTATCAAAATATTAATTATTCTATATTAGAAAAAATTAGTTATTTACAAATTATTGTAAATTTTTTAATAATTTTAACATTAGTATTACTCTTCTGGTATCTTGTTAAACCTAAAGATTTCCAGGATAAAAAAATATTTTTTTTAAAAAAAGAAAATAAAATCAAAACCATATTAACTATATCTATCCCTTTTTTCATGACTCTCCCCTACTGGTTAAACCATTTAATCTATATTTTCAATAAAAACTTCTTTTCTGATTTATTATCAAATATTGATTTATACCATTGGTATATTTTTTTATTAAAAACGATACCTTTCTTCTTCGCAGCAATATTTTTTGCAATACTAATAAATAATCTAAAAGAAAATAAAAAATATTATCTGTATTCTATAATAGGATCATTTGTTTTAATTCAAAACATAACATTTTTTTTAATTTATAATATTACTAATTCTGATTTTTTTTCAATTTTAATTATTACATCAGTTAATTACGGAATAAGTTTTTTCATTATTTTCCTAAGTCTATTGTTACTATCTAAAAACAGATATCTTGAATAAAAAATATTTATTTTTTATTGTTTTTTTGAACCAACATAATCCGCAATAACATCCCAGTTGACCTTGTAAACCTCAACCCATTTAAAAGGATCACCAGTTTCCTCGTCAATTTCTTCACTCTGATTAACATGGATTAGAGTAAAAAATGAAGATTTAAATTTATCATATGATTCTTCACTCATAATAACACTTATAGGTCCTTTCTTTTGAAAACCAAGATGAACTTGTTTTTCAAGCATAGTACTTCCAATTATTATGTGAGTGATCCTACTGTAATTTCTACCAATGCCATATAATTCTAAAATACTTTCTTCTATATCTTCAGATTCCCATAAATAATACGTTTCATCTTTTGTAGTGTTAAAACCTGCTGATTCAGCTATTCTTTCTAAACGATGATCTGATGCTATAACAGTATCATTCATATTTAAATTTTCAACCATCCAATTTTGAATAGTTGAAAACTCTCGAGATGAAATCTCCTCATGTGATTGACCAATAGTTTCATGTAAATTATAAACAGAAAATGCATTGGCTGTAATGATAAAAAATATAAACGAAAAATAAAGTATGTTTTTGTTTAAAAAAGTCTTTCTTAGATTTGTTTTTTGAAATTTAGGTGTTTTAATTTTGAAAATGTGTTTTATTTTTGAAAACAACTCTGCATAATCATATTTTAAAAATATGTTTCGTATACCATAAGCTGCAATAATACTCAAGGGTATTTCGAGATAGTCAAAATGTCTATGTGGAAAAAGTGGACGTATATTAAAAACCAAACTAATAACCAAAGAAAAACTAATGGCAAAAAACCATCCTCTAATAAAAGCACCATTTTTAATAAAATATGTGAATCTAAAACCTGCACCCATAAAAGAAAAAACAATTAGAAGCGGAATTGATAGAAAAATTGTTTCTAAATTTAAACTAAAATTAACACTGGGTAGTTTAATAAAATAAAATAAAGTCATTATAGAAATACCCATTGTAAAAATAATTAAAAATCGTTCGATGGATTTTTTTATAGTAGGTTCACTTTTTTCAATAAAAATATTGAATTTTCTTTTAAGCCAAATCAGAAGAAAACTACTAAAAAAAAGAATATAAAAAAGAAAAATTGTTGAATTATTACCCATTTCTATTGAACCTATAATAATACTGTTTCTCATGAAACTATCATAAACAGGTATTGCGATAAAAGCCCAATAAGAAAAAATTAAACCACTAGCAAATAAAATATAAGCAATATCTTTTTTCAGATGATTTGTCCATTTGTGTCTTATTGCATTTTCAACAAAAACAATCATGATTATACTTAAGAGATAAAAATATGTAGTTAGATGATGGGACATAATCAGTAGTACGGTGGAAATAAGCAGTGGAAATATATACCACATATTTCTTCGATATTTTAAAAAAAACAATATTGAAAACATCATAAAAAAATGGCCGATGGTTAATGGATAAGTATGGCTGGTTTGATAAACATGAAATGGAAGAACCGCAAGAATTATACTAGAAAGAAGAGCAATTTTTTTATTTCCTGTGAGTTCTTTTACTACAAAAAAAAACAATAATATTGTTAAACCACCAAAGATTGGTCCAATTTTTGGCATAACAACTGAGATATCTAAACCGGTTATTTGGGAAATAAACCCAGTTATGGCATATAATACTGGAAAATAATTATAAGAACTACCCCAACCAGTATATGTGGAAAAAAGTTCACCAGTTGTAACATATTTTTCTGCTATCCCTAAATATATTCCAAGATCACAGCCCCATCCATAGTTAGTCCAAGCTGGTATTGAACGGATAAAAATTGCAAACCCTGTTACTATTAAAACCCAAAAGACCCAGTTTTTTATTAAATCTTTTAGTATTGATTTAATACCAGCTTTCATAAATTATTCAAAATCGATATAAAACTTATACTTTAATAAAATAACTCAACTTTTTTTATATAACTTAATCATAATTATTCACCGGTAATTTTTAATAAGAAATAAAGATTTTCCACGTTCTAATGAAGATTTTATTGACCACTGAATCATATTATCCAAATATAGATGGTGGGGCAATTGCTCAAAGGAATCTGGCAAATGAGTTAACAAAAAGAGGTCATGATGTACGTGTTATCGCACCTGGTTCTTCATTTAAAAACACAGTTGAGAAAGATAACGGAACCACCATCTATCGGACAAGAGCTGTAACTCTTCCTATATACATGGGTGGTAGCTATCATTTTTCTCTTTTTCCTTTTTTCCACGTTGGAAAAATAATGAAGGATTTTGATCCAGACGTTGTCCATATCTGTAATGCTTTTCAAGTTTGCATTAGTTCATTGGTATGGGCTAGAAAATTAGATAAACCTGTTGTGGGGACGATACATCTTCTTCCTGAAAATATGATTATTTCCCTTTCTAAAATGAATAAAAAACACTATGAATATATCAAAAACTTAACCTGGAATTATCTTCTGTTTTTTTTCGAGATGGTTGATTTAGCAGCAATCCCTACAGAAACTGGTGCCAAAATGTACAAAAAAAGGGGCTTTAAGACAAAAATATATCCAGTTTCAAATGGTTTAAAAACAGAGAGATTTAACAAAAAAAATGATGGATCATATCTACGTGAAAAATTTGATCTAAAAGATAAAAAAATTGTGTTATATACAGGTAGAATAAATGAAGAAAAAAATCTTGATGTTTTAATAAAATCTATACCTCTTGTGATAAAAGAAGTTGATGCTCATTTTCTAATCGTTGGCGGCGGTGGAGAATATACAAAAATTCTTAAGGATCTCTCTAAAAAGATTGGTGTTTATGATCATTTGACTTTTACTGGTTTTTTAGACTGGGATGATTATCCAAATGTTTTTTCTATAGCAGATGTTTTTGCGTTACCTGCAGAATCGGAACTGCAGAATATTCCAACTCTGGAGGCTGCTGCTTCGGGTCTACCTGTTGTTGTAGTGGATAAAGGAGCACCATCTGAACTTGCTAGTAATGATAATGGATTTATTTTTAAACATCAGGATAGTAAACAACTTGCAGAGTTTATAATTAAAATTTTAAAAGATAAAAAACTTCGTGAGAAAATGAGTAAAAAAAGTATAGAGTTGGCGAAAAAACATTCTTTATCACATATTGTTGCAGAATATGAAAAACTTTACAACAAAGTTTTATCAAAGTAATTTTTAAAAAATTTGGGCGTTTAAAAAAATGAAAGTTTATTTCTCAGTTATGGGTATAGGTCTTGGTCATATTACTAGATGTCTTGCTATTACAAAACATCTTCAAAAATATGATATAGATTGTGTTTTTTCTTCATATGGTAAAGCATCAGATATAGCCGCTAAAGAGGGTTTCAAATCATACAACTCCAAACCTCTGATGTGGAATCAAACAATAAATGGAGATGTTGATTTTGAAACTACATTTATGAAAAGTTTTCTTACTTTTAAACAAATGGCAAGTCATTTTAAAGATGAAAGAATAAGAATTAAAAAAGAAAAACCAGATCTGATAGTAGCGGATTCAAGATATTCAATAATTCCTGCGTCAAAAGTAGCGAAAGCACCAAGAATTTATATCACAAATCAGCCCACTGTTTTTTTACCTGAACCTAAAAAAACAAATAAAAATATTATTTTACCTTTACAAAAAATTTCAAATTGGTTTAACTACCGTGTTCTGTCTGGACATGATAAAATACTTTTACCAGATTTTCCTCAACCTTATTCTATTTCGACAAAACATATGAGTTTTAATAGAGCTCCTAAAAAATTTAAGAAAAAAATTGATTTTGTTGGACCTATTGCATCAAATCGACCAGAACATACAACAGAAAAAAGAGTTAGGGAAGTATGTGAAAAATATAATGTGGAACCTGGAAAATTTGTATATATTGCTTTTAGTGGACCGGGTAGAGTAAAAAAAGAAATTCATGATGCAATTTTTGATTTATTTCCTGATTATAATACACCTGCTATTATGGGAAGTGGATCAACAGGTGCTTTCAGAATACATGAAAAAGGCAATCTTTATCTTGTGGATGGATGGATTAAAGAACGCGCGGAATTATTAGATGCTTGTAGTATAGTTATATCTAGAGCTGGTCTTTCTACTCTTAGTGAAATAGTTGCTTTCGGGAAAAAAACTATTGTTATACCTCAGTCAAATCAACCTGAACAAGAATCAAATGCCTTAGGAATTGAAAATCTAGGGATTGGAAAGAAAATTAAATCAAAAGATATAACAAAAAAAGTTTTAAAAGAAAATATAGAATTTTTACGATCATCTGATATCGATGTTAAAAAAATAAAAGATTTAGCTAAAAAAATGAATGGAGAAAAAAAATCTGCTGAAATAATTCTTAAATATTTAGAAAAAAAGGGTTTAAAAACCCATTAAACCACAACACCTTGAACATAGAGGAAAAACCCCGTTTGGTTGTTTACTTAAAGCTCTTCTAAACTTCTTAAATTTTTCATTGTTATAAATGTCTAAAAGTGTATCCTGAGTTATATTGCCCATTATAACATCTGGGAAATCTCTACAGTTCACTACATCACCATTAGGCATAATATTTGCTTCTACCCATGGTGTTAAACAGTTTTTCCATCCTAAAAAATTTGTAGGATCTGTATAATATGTTTCTATTTCATCTATTTTGATGTTAGGTACAAAGGCAACAGGGTTGTTCCATTTTTTGTTTTTTACATTTTTAACAGTTTTTCTAAGAGCATCAAAATCTGCATCAGAATTGTCTCTAACATATGATTTCCAAGCAAAAGGTGTGACATCAAGTTCTTTTTTTATTATTTTTTCATGTTCTTCCCCGACCTTCTGACTTGTGAACCATGAATAATATACGATCATACCATCTGGATTAAATTGTTGACCTACCTCTATAGTTTCTTCTAAATTTTGATAGTTAGTACTAGACAATGTTGTCAAAAAGAAGATCAGAGGGTTTTTTACATTTTTTTCTTTTTTTATTTTCTGAATTTTTTCTACACCTTTTTTCATAGTTTTAAATGCGCCTTTAACTCTTCTGCATTTGTCATGTATTTCTTCTGGGCCATCTAACGAAACACATACCATATCCCAATTGTTATCAATTATTTCCTCTGCTTTTTCTTCAAGTTTAACACCATTTGTAACAATTTGAACTGTTAAATCATTCTTTTTTGCGTAATTGCCAAATTCCATTATATCTTTGTATAGGAAGGGTTCACCGCCTGTGATGTATATATGTGGTTTAAGATGAGCTATTCTATCAATCATTTTTTTGTATCGATCAACAGGTATGTTTCCCTTAACTTTTGGCAGATCATTGTCTTCTCTGTTATAGCCGCCATCTCCGTACTGACCGCATACTGCACATCTATGGTTACATTTATCTGTTATTCTCATACTTATTAACCATAACGCATTGCTTTCACCTGTGCCTTTTCTTTTATCAAGATTCGCTGTGATATATTTTCTTTTTGCGCCTCTTACAAGTCTGCTAGTGAGAACTGGGTTTCTCATCATTGGTTTAGTTAAATTAGTTGGAATTTTTTTCAAGAATATTTCCTCCTAAACATAATAATAATTATTATTTCAGGCAATTTTCTATGTTATATAATAAACCTTTTGTTAATTTCAACTTTTTTTGTTGTTATATATCAGAAAAAATTAAATTAAAATAGATGTTTTCAAGATTCATCAATAGATTAGTTAGAAAATAACTGGCAGGTCGAGAGATGATTACATTATGAACTTCAATAATAAAATGAATAATATTGTAAAGAAAAATGATAGTCTATTATCTGTAGGATTAGATATAGATAAAGATAAAATACCGGATTTTTTGTTTAAAAATAGTGAGACGCCATATTTTGATTTTAATAAGAAAATTATTGATAATACAAACGATTTAGTTTGTGCATATAAGATTAATATGGCTTTCTATGAGGTTTTAAGAGACGGAATGCAGATTTTAAAAAAAACTATTGAGTATATCCCTGAAGATATAGTTGTTATTCTTGATGGAAAAAGAAATGATATTGGTAACACAGCTAGGATGTATGCCCATAGTCTTTTTGATTTCTTTAAAGCCGATTCAGCAACAATTAACCCATATTTAGGTTTTGATGGAGTTAAACCGTTTTTAGATTACTCTGATAAATGTAGTTTTATTCTATGTAGAACTTCTAATCCTTCAGCTAAAGATTTTCAGGATTTAAAAATACAGAATATTCCTCTTTATGAGAAAATAGCTTTAAAAATAAAAGAATGGAACTGTGAGTATGGTAACTGTGGTGCTGTTGTTGGAGCTACGTATCCCGAGGAACTTAAAAAAATTCGTATAATTCTTGGTGAAGATGTACCTTTTTTAATCCCGGGTGTTGGTAAACAAGGTGGAGATGTTGAAAAAACAGTCAAAAATGGTACTAATTCTGATGGGTCAATGGCTGTTATAAATTCTTCTAGAGGGATTATCTATGCAGGGTCTAACAAGGATTTTGCATTAAAATCCCGTGAAAAAACAAAGGAACTAAAAAACGAGATTAACAGTTTTAGATAAAAAAAACAAGAAATTTTTTTTAGGTGATTACAAACAGGTTTCCCATATAGAAAATTGTGTGTTCTTCTTCTATGTTTTCTCGGTCCGGGATTTCAAACTTTATTTTTAAAGTAGCTCTACCAAAAGCAAACCATATTCTTGGTATTTCGATAAAAATGTTTTCATTAGACTCAAGTACCTCTATTGTTCCAGTTTCTTTTTTATCAAGACGATTTATAAGTCCTCCCGTGATCGTGATCTCATAATTGATATCTTCAAGTTTTGCATCTTCTTGGTTTACAAAATTTATTTTTGATGATATTATTTTTATGGGGAACGGATAATGTTTATTAATTTCAACTCTTGCAGGTTTTGATGGATCATAAACATTCACGTAAACATGGCTTACATCGGTGTTCCAATCATCGTCTCTAACTGTTAATATAGCTCTATATTCACCAGGTGTTTCAAAATTATACTCGGGGCTCCAATGATATGAATATTCGGAGAAACCATTCGGACCAGTTATATGCCAACTCATCTGAGTTATCCAGCCATCAGGATCGTATGCATTTGCACTAAATCTAACTTTTAAAGGAGCCATGCCTTTTCTAGGATATGCCATAGCGTAAGAGTGAGGCCATTGATTTTCAGGTGGTTCATATTCAGAGTCATTATTACCAGTTTTTTTGTATTCTGAATCATAATGGTTTTTATTTTTTTCATCAGTCTTTTTTGTGTAAAAAATTAATGTTTCTAAAGAATCTTTTTTGTAATCTGTTAATATTATAGATATTGTTAAGGCTGAAACTATTAATAATATAATTATTTGAAATGCTATTATTTTCTTTTTCGTTTTTTCTTTAATTATATTTATCACCTTAATTATTGATTAATTGATTATGTTTAAGTTATAAATTAAATATTGTGTGAAATATTTAAACAAAAAAAGCTGTGATTGGTATAATATATTTCAAAATGTTTTTATTGTCACAGTATAAGAAAAGAGAATGTGTGTCATCCGAAAAACATATAAAATAAAAAATTCTATAGTTATAATGCCTTATATCGAAGGTCTTCATGATTAATGATTGAAGATGCAAACTTAAGGCTACAAAAAAAATAAATTGACATCATTATCTTGGGTCCCTCTTTGACCATATAAGACGTACGAGTCAAAAGGAATGAAAATGAGGACAACCCTGGTGTCGAAAAACAGTTTGTCGTGACAGCATATTGCAACATTTTCTCTGCTGCTGCAAAGAAAGAGTTTTGTTGCAATTCCGCCCAGCATCAAATATTTTTAAAAGTTGTTGGGTGACAACGACAAAAAAAAATTTATTTTGGTTTTGAAAAATTTTAAAATAAAAAAAGAAAAAAAGTTGAGATATTATTTCATTGTTTAATTTGGGTATATTACAAGCAATCCTAGAAGATTACTTACTCCATTATATTCTTTTTCGATTACTCCGTAACCTGGTAAGTCCAAAGTAACTTTGATATCTGTCTTCCCTAATAATCGAGCTTTTGGCCCTTGGATGGTTATGCTTTCATCTGGAGATATGTCGTCGATAGTACCATTTGACGATGTGACTGTTGTTCCAAGAATGCCGGGTAATAAACCCCCTGTTGTAGTTATATTCCATGTAATATCTGTGATATTTGTATCTTCTTGATTTAAAATGCTGAGTTTTAGTCCTAAGCCAAATCTGCCGATAACCGTTACTGGTGAAATTAGAACGGGTTCTTTGATAAAATGAGCTGAAACAGTTTTATTTGAATCCATCGTGATATTAACTGGGTTTTCGGATCCACTTTGATCGCCTGACCAACTTTGGAAGATATAACCAGGGTCAGGAACAGCGGTTAAAGTAACCTTTATATCATGCTTATATATGGATTTTGAGGGTGAAGCTTGAATGGTTCCATTTCCTTCAACAACAGAAAGATCTAGATTATACCCTTGCTCTGCTGATCCTAATTCATAACTTATGTTTAGATCAACTAATTTCATAGATAGGATTGCGAAACTGCTAAGATCAATTCCAATTTCAAAATCAAGTAGCAGAAATTCCTTAATGAGGCGGATAATAAGTTTGTCTTCAGGAAGATTTTCTACCATTTCTCCAATATCGAGGCTTAATTGATGAGGGGAACCTTCGCCTGGTAAAACCCCTATTGCAAAAACAAGAAGTTTCATTTCTTCGCCAGTTGAAAATGTTTCAGCGGAAATGTTATAGTTAGCCATTGTTGTTAGTCCATCAGGTATCTCTCCGTTATAAAATATTGATCCGTCATGAACTGTGACACCAGGATGTTTTAATGAAATATTATTTGGAATATACATTATCTTTGGATTATTATCTTTGAACGCTACATATATCGGTAATATATGCTTATGAAAGAGAACCTTGTCTTTATTGCAGAATATATTTAGAGGTATAGACATATTATCATTTACTTCGTATACCGTATCATTAATTTTTGTTGCCTCCAATGTGATACTCGTTTCATCAGGTATATTAATTTCAGGAGATACTGTGCCCCATAAATCATCATTTATCGTTACATCTAAACTACCGCTATCTATTTCTGATGCGTTTACACTTGCTAATGCACTTGCTCCAATCATTATGCTAACAATCAGCATACATATTATCTTAATTTTTTTCATTATATATCACACGCCTTCTTTCATTTATTAATTACTATATTTTTATATACTTCATAATATATAAATATGTCGAACAAATATATATGAAATAATAAAAAATTAAATTTTTTTTACTTTTTTACTATAATCTAAATCATTAATTAAATATGTAATATTAAAAAAAACAGAATAAATGAAATTAGTTATTATTCCGCTTCTGGATTAAATATAGGCATATCAAGAATGCTTTCAACAACATTAATTATTGTTATAACTAAAGGTATAACAACTTCTTCAATTATGCTTGTTGCATTATTAAGAGTATCATTTACCTTATATAGAACGTTTAATATACCATTCAAAATCGTTCCATTTAAACTGAAATTATCTAAAGATCCACTTGATACTGGAGATTTTTCATTTATTGATACATAAGCTTCTTTTTTAATTATTGTTGATCCTGCTGTAACTGCCGATATTAATAAAAATACAGTAACAACGGACATCACTAAAATGCTTTTCTTATTTCTTTTCATTTTCATACCCCATTCATTTTTATATTACTCTAATTATATATTTATTCTTCATATTATAAAAACCTATTGGAACAAACTACTAATAATTACAAAATAAAAGAAAAAATCAAAA
>CAYMOC010000007.1:0-35105 GCA_964391965.1 uncultured Thermoplasmatales archaeon
GTTGCCACCTATGCCTCCCAATGGGAGACTAACGCCGGCACAGTCGTTGTTCCCGCTGGTGGAAGTGTGACTGTCGTCATGGATTGGGCCACTAGTCCCAGTGATTATGGCAACGAAATCCAAAGCGACAGCCTGGATTTTGACTTAGCCTTTAATCTAGAACAAGTCCAGCCTACTGAGTAGGGATTGGATTTTTTAGAGAAATTTAACATTGCAGAGAGGAGTCGCTGCCTCTCTGCCATGTTGATTCTAAGTTAACCCAACGGAACAAGGATTTTTCATGACTGCATCAAAAAAGGCGAAAAAAAAGAGTGTTGTCAAAGTTTTTTTTGATGTTTTTTTATATGGGGTGATGTTTATCTTACTAGGCGGCTTAGCTTTAAGTTTTCTCACAGGCAGTCTTAAGCAGTTTAATTATCAGACTTATCTGATTCAATCTGGATCCATGGAGCCGACTATCAGAGTTGGCGACGTGGTTATTATAAAAAAAACAACTTATAAAGATTTTCAAAAAAAGATATAAAAAGAAAAATATTAAATAACAAAATTACAAAAGTTTTTTCCTAGGTTTCTTCCAACCTTTTTTAGTATCATCCGCGTCTTCATCAGTACTATCTTTCGGAAGAGGACTAAAACCATGATTCTTATTAGGTTCTGTATCTTTATTTCCATTGATTTTAGGATCATTATTTTTTACATCAACAGATGGGTTATTCAAATCTGTATTTGTATCAAAAGAACTATCAGATTTAGTAGTATTAAAAGAATCACTATTGGTGCTCTGATTAAAGGAAGTTATAGGTCTCAAACAAGGATCTTCATCAGGCGATTGATCTTTTCTTAAAAAAGGAACATACCATCTATCAGCAATTCTTACAGCAGTATGATTATTATAAGTTCCAATTGCTTCAGCACCAAGTTTTTTGGCTTTAACAACTATCCTTTCTAATTCAGCAATCTTTTTTATATTTTTAATTTGACCTTCATTTTTTTGATTATCAAATTTGTTTTCCATCATAAAACCTTAATCCACTCCTATTCTATTATCAACCTTTTTTTAGATGTTATACTACTTTTAAAGTAATCTCTCCATTTTTAAGATTATGTTCTACTATTTTAAACCATATCAATTTAGTACTATTTTTGTTTTTTGAAAAATATTTTCTTCAACTATTAAAAAAGAAATAATTATAATAACTATTTTTTTATAAAATTATAAGAAATGTACAGAAATCTTTATATGTCAGTAAAAAAGAACTAATATAAATATTTTAAAATAAAACTAAGAAGTGATGCAAAAAATGAAAAAAATATTTTCAAGCCTGATAATATCGATGCTAATGATTCTATCAGCAGTAACTATAGTCTCAGCTGAAAACCAACCGCCCATCGCAGATGCAGGAGGCCCCTATGAAGGTTTTACCGGTGAAAATATAACATTCGACGGATCCAATAGCGTTGACCCTGATGGAAACAACAGCAACCTAACATACAAATGGAACTTCGGCGATGGAAACAAAATGCTAGTAACCGGAAAAATAGTAAACTACTCTTACTCAGAACACGGAGTATACACAGTAAATCTAACAGTAACAGACGAAGACGGAAACGAAACAACAGACAGTACAACAGCAACTATTAAAGCTAAACCAATAGCAGAATTTTCATACACTCCCGAAAAACCAAAACCAGAAACCGAAATAACCTTTGATGCATCAGCAAGTGATGACCCTGATGGAAACAACAGCAACCTAACATATGAATGGGATCTCGGCGATGGAACAACTCAAGAAAATATTACATTCACATATAATTATTCAAACGAAGGTGAGTACATAGTAACACTCGTTGTAACTGATGAACAAGGATACAATGATACTATGACAAAAACAATTAGTATTGTTGATAACTATCCACCAACAATAGAAATAACTAAACCATCAAAAGCCAAAGTATACATCCTTGGATTACCTGTTTTACCAAGAGTAAATGGTGAAGTTCCACTTATAGTAGGCGGAATAAGTATACAAGCTAATGCAACAGATCCAGATGATGGCATAGAAAAAGTTGAGTTTTATATAAATGATGAATTACAAGCAACAGTCAATGAATCTAAAAAGGATTCTACAATATATCAATGGAGATGGAAACGCTGGAGCACTCTTGATCGAGAAAAAAATTACACAATCAAAGTAATATCATATGATAGCCACGGAGAATCAGCTGAAAGTGAAATAGCCGTACAACATTACCGTGGTCTAAAAAATACACTGATCATTGGTGCAGTGGCCGCAGCAGTTGGTTTAGCCGTTCCAGCTTTACAAAAATTACTCGGAAAAACAAACGAAACCGATGATGGATCACCTGATGAAAACCTTGAAAATCAAGCACCAACCGCGATGATAAACGCATCAAGCTCTGTAAAAGTAAACGAAGAAATAACCCTTGATGCATCAGAAAGCAACGATGATAAAATGATAGTATCATACGAATGGGATCTCGGCGATGGAACCAATATCACTGGTGAAACAATCACACACAAATACAAACAACCAGGAGACTACACAGTAACACTAGTTGTAACAGATGAAGAAGGAGAACAAGACACTATGACAATGACAATAAATGTTGAAAAAACAAAAGATAAAAGTAATGGAACACCAGGTTTTGGAATAACCACATTTATGCTAGTAATAACACTGTTTGCAGCAATAATGATATACAAGAAAAAACACTAAAAAAACACTCTCTTTTTTTATTAAAAAAAGAAAAAAAAGTAAAAATTTTTTTTATTTTATATTGTAAACAACCCGATACACCTCGGGATCTTCTGATTTTTTTAATTCAAAACCTTTTTCTTTACAAAGATTCAACATCGGACGATTAGCTTTCAAAACGTCACCATACAAAAGCTTAACACCTTTATCTTTAGCTATATCAATAGTGACATCTAGAAACTCTGAACCAAGTCCTTTACGCTGCCATTTATCAGTAACAATCGTTGCAAACTCAGCTTCATCAGTCTCACCAGGTGGAAGAATAATACGAGTTACACCAAGAAGACGTTTGTTACCATCTTCTTCATATTCTGCAACAATACCAATCTCCCGATCGTAATCAATGTTACAATACTTCGTACGCATCTCATGAGGAGCTTCTTTGATTATACGGAAAAACCGGAAACGAACAGATTTTTCTGAAAAAGTATGAAACATATCAAGCCATAAGGGTTCATCCTCAGGTTTAATAGGTCTAAGAAGAATCTCTGAACCATCACTAAGCTTTACCTCCTTTTTATACTGACTAGGATATTTACTGATAATCAAATGAGGTTTATCTTCAGGTTTCTTATCAAGAATAATTCTTGCATCAACAGCTATAAGTTTATTGTCCTGAACAATTAAAGGATTCAAATCAACCTCAGCTATCTCAGGATGATCCTCAATAAGATGAGAAAAACTAATCATGGTTTTCTCAACTTGTTTCATATCAGCAGGTGGAATATTCCGATACCCTTTAAGCAACTTATACGCCTTAGTCTTTTCAAGGATACGATGAGCCAGAACCTGATTTAATGGTGGAAAACCAATAGCCCTGTCTTTGTAAAGCTCAGTAAAAACTCCACCCATTCCAAACAAAACAACAGATCCAAAAACAGGATCCTTTTTAGAACCAAGAATATACTCCGATCCAGAACGATCAATCATCTTCTGAATTGTGACACCCTCAATTTTTGCTTTAGGGACATTCTTCTTAACAGCCTTTATCATATCCTTATAGGCTTTACGGACATTCTCTTCACAACCAAGATCAAGTTTCACACCACCTGAATCACTTTTATGAGTTATATCCGGTGAATGAATCTTCATCACAACCGGGTAACCAATATCCTCAGCATGTTTCACAGCCTCTTCTTCATCCTTAGCAACACGAGGTTGAGTAGTAGGAATGCCATATAGCTCCATTATTTCTTTAGATTCATGTTCATTAAGAAGAGATCTATTTTCTTTTTTAGCTTTCTTAAAAATCTCTTTTATTTTGCCCTGAACTTCTTCTGTTTGTTTAACCTCACGTTCTTCAGGTGTTTCAAACATAAGCTCAAGATTACGAGCATAATGAAAAAGATGCATATAAGATTTCACAGCTTCTTCAGGAGTATTATAGGTTGGTACATCATTACGATTCAGAAGCTGCCTGGCATATTGAACACTTTCTTCACCGACAAAAGAAGTCATAATAGGCTTAGTTGTCTTTTTTGAAAGATCAATAATGTAATCAGCGAGTCTTTTCGGATCAGCCATAACTTGGGGGACAGAAATCACAAGAATGCCATCAATATTGTCATCTTCTATACAAACCTCAATTGTTTTTTTGTAAACATCTTCATCACTATCACCAATAATATCTATCGGGTTTCCATGACTCCAATGTGTTGGAAGAAACTCATTAAGTTTCTCCATAGTCTCCTCAGAAAGCTCAGCGAGTTTACCACCTTGTTCAATAACAGCATCAGTAGCCAAAACCCCTGGTCCACCAGCATTTGTAATAATCGCTAATTTTGGACCACGAGGGCGAGGTTGTTTAGCAAGAATAGATGAACAATTAAAAAACTCACTAATCTCTGTAACACGCACCACACCGGATCGTTTAAATGCTGCATCATAAACAGCATCCTCTCCAGCCATAGCACCAGTATGAGAAGAAGCAGCCTTTGCTCCTTCAGCAAAACGACCTGCTTTAATAGCAATAATAGGTTTAGAACGAGCAAAACCACGAGCTGCACTCATAAAAGCACGAGCATCCGTTATTGATTCTACATACATAACTATACTTTTTGTATGAGGATCACGACCAAAATAATCAATCAGATCACCAAAATCTACATCAAGCATAGAACCAACTGAAACAAACGAGCTGAAACCAACTTGAGCTGAAGCAGCCCAATCAAGAATAGAACCACAAATAGCTCCACTCTGAGAAAACAAAGCAATATTGCCCTTCAAAGGCATAGCACCAGCAAAAGTCATATTAAGATCAAGATAAGGCATGATAATTCCGACACAGTTAGGACCAACTATACGAAGACTATATTTTTCTTTGATCTCATACAGTTTCTTCTCCCGGTCTTTACCCTCCTTTCCAATCTCCTTAAAACCAGCTGAAATAATAATTATACCTTTAACACCTTTTTTACCGCATTCCTCTACAACATCAAGAACAACTTTCGAAGGCGTTGCAATAATCGCAAGATCAGGAGTCTTTGGAACATCCGTCACAGATTTATAAGCCTGAACACCCTGAATACTTTCATGTTTAGGATTAACAGGATAAGCTACTCCTTCAAAACCTGCGCCTACAAGATTTCTAAAAATACGATAGCCGGCAGCTTCGTGTCTATTACTAGCCCCAATAACCGCTATACTTTTTGGTTTAAATATTTTATCAAGATTTTCTATGCCCATATTAACCGCTTCCAAATGACTTTTACTATAGGGGTAAGGGCCGCATATCTAAGAGGGGTTAATAAAATTATCGACAAAACCAAAAGTTTTTATTAAAAACCCCAATACAGTTTTTGCAACTCTTTTAACTGGTTAACACGACGATTAACCTCAGCAAACTTATGAAAAGAACCCTCACTTCTTTCTTTAATATATTCCTTTCTCCCCAAAAGTCCACACATTACATTATAATAAGAAATAACACTAGACTCACTATTATAACCACCGCCTAGTAAAACCAAAAGCTTACCACAACTTTTTTCTGACAATTCGTTCATTATTTTAGCCATAAAATAATAAGCAGGATAACTAAGTTCTAAATCCGCTAGAGGATCAGAATAATGCGTATCAACACCTGCCTGATAAATAATCAATTCAGGCTCAAACTCACTAACTAACTCTGGAATAATTGATTTAAAAGCACGAAGATAAGTACCAGTACCTGTACCAGGCGGCAGAGGGAGATTAACAGTAAAACCTTTACCAATACCATCACCAACTTCATCAATAAAACCTGAATAAGGATACAAAGTCTTACCATCCTGATGAAAAGAAACATTCAAAACCGATGGATCGGAATAAAAAATATCCTGAGTACCATTACCATGATGAACATCACAATCAACAACCATAAAACGCTTCAAACCCTCTTTCATCCTAAGATACTCAACCACCATACCAATATCATTAAAAAAACAAAAACCAGAAGAAGAATCCCTACTAGCATGATGAAAACCACCCAAAGGATTCACCATAATATCAAAACCAGAAAACAACTTCTTCCCACAAACAAGAGTACCACCAACAGGCAACAAAGCATTCTTATAAATTCCCTTAGGAGCCGGTGTATCCGCAGAAAGCTTACCACCCGTTTCACTAAGCTTTTTCACCCGATCAAGATACTGTTTACTGTGAACACGTAAAACATCCTCATCTTCAGCACGCACCGCTGAAAAAACACGGACTTCCTCCAATAAACCTTTTTTTTCAAAAAAATCCATAGTTTTACCAGGTTTATCACCAACAAGAGGATGACCTGAACCTAAGTCATACTTATTATAATCCTTATGATAAACAATCCCCGACATAAACAAAACAAAAAAAATAATAAAAAAGGGTAAATTAAGCTTTACCTTTTAAAAAAATCAATCATTTTTCTCTTCTTTTTTTCTAATATAAAAACCCTTTAACCTTTCAAAAACACATGTAAAAACAAGTATGGCTAAAGATATAACTCCGAAAATAAAACCTAAACCTGGACCCCATGAACTATCAACAGATAAGGTTTCTCCACCAGGTATCGAAACATCAAGATCACCTGATCCCATAAAATCACCCACACTAACCTCAGCTAGCTGAGAAATACCAAAATGGAAAACAAATACTGCTACAAAAAGCAAAACCAAACCAACTATAGATAACATAATATTTGTTTTTTTGAAACGATTCTGAGTAAAAATAGTAACTAAAACAACTATTATAGCTCCGACAACAAGCATAAAAACTAAGTTAAGAACCATAGTAACCTCTTCAGGAACCATACTAACTTCACCACCGATTCCTTCAGATGCCTCGGTAACAGTAACTATCTTTGAAGGAATAAGAAGAGTTTTTGTCTCAGTGGAAACACCATTCTCTTGACCAGATACCATCCACCAAGAAGAAACCAATGAAACAATCAACAAACCAACAATCAACACTTTTAAAGCAGTTTTATAATCACGTTTCCAACCAAAATACAAAACACCACCAATAGCGACAATAAAACCAAAAACTGTGACTAACAAATGCAACAATGAATCAACTGTACTAACCACTTCAATAGTTCTTTTGCTTTTAAGACTAACATCTTGTTTAGCAACAAGATCACCATCATCTGAAAAAACCTTCATCTTATAATCTGCAGGAGGAACAAAACAAACAACCTCGCCATCTTTGTTAATCTTAAAACTTTTCTCAACACCCTCACGAGAAACCACAACACGACCAGAATCAACACTCTGACCAAAAGAATCCATAACATTAAAACTAAGCTCGAACTCTCCATCAAAAACAACATCCAACGATGAATCAGAGCCCACAGTTACAGATTTTTTAAACTCTAAATCCTTATAACCCATACTTAAAACATAATCAGCCTTGTATAAATCTTTGAAAACATAAACACCCTCCTCAACTTTTTCAGCTGAAATACTAACAGTTTCAAACATATCCTCACTAATAACACGAGGATTCAATTCAACACCTGGCTTAAAACCCCAAGAATCCTTAACATTAATTTCTAGATCATATCGTTCAAAAGAAAATTCTTCACTTAAAGGAATAAAACGTTTTAAAAAACCAAATCTAACAGTTTTCTCCTCAACAAGAAAACCCTGATACAAAACACGAAGCTCGTAAGGTTTTAATGGATAACAAGGAGCAGAAACCTCAACTGTTCCATTTTCATCAGTAAAACCCTCAGAAATATTCTCTTCACTTTGTCTAAGAAGAATCTTAACATCCTTAACCATCTCCTCATTTTGATCCATAACCGAAACTTTCAAAGAACCAGGAACCGAACAAAAAATACGGCAACTACTATTCTCCTTTAAATCAACAACTCTAAAACCAAGAAACTGCCGTTCCTCCGAAAAAACAGGGTTTTCCCTAAAAACCTTGATGACATAAGTTCCTTCCTCAAGATCAGGAAAACTTATTTTTTTGAAAAGAGAAATATTACGCCAATCAAAAATATTAACAACAGTTTTTATTTTCTCAAAAAACTTTTTACCTTCAAAATCAAGTTCAACACTAGCTATTGGAAGACGTGTAGCTGAACCAGAAGATTTTAAACTATCCTCTTTGTAGATTTCTGCATAAATATAAGGAATTTTTTTACCAGTCGCAGCAGAAAGCAAAGCACCCATCGGAGGAGAAGGAGCAAGATGAACAAATGCATCAAGTGAATACTTAGTTTTTTCCTCAGCATCAGTTACATTTCCTCTAACAGAAGGTCTTTTTTCAGCAAGTTTCTGAAAAATCTCAGAGTGTTTATCAACTAATTCATAACCACCATCCGGCGTGGTCATAAAATTAACTTTTCCACTGGCTTTAAAACCCTCAGGAATTGTTGTTTTATGTTCACCATTTTCATATGCATTACGCATAATATACAAATTACCAGAATCAGCTTCTAACCCTGGTAGTTTAACATTTTGTTTAGCCCAAGCTTTAGCCTGAGCGCCATCAAAATCACTTTCTGTTATTCCTTCAACTGAATCAAGAATCATACTATGAGCTAAACCAGTATCCGGATTTGTACAACAAATCCATGCTTTTGAACCCAAATCAATATCAGCTTCTGTTCCTAAAACAGTTTGTCTTTCAACACTATCCGGATTAGATGGAAACTCATAGTCCTCAATTTGATCATTTTTGCTATAAAGCCTAAGCTCTGGCAGGATCTCTCCAACATTCATCTTATCAATTGTTGCACTTCTAGCTTTAATTGAAACAATACCCGAATAGGCACCATCGATAATACTGCTTTCTTCAATATTAACCTCTTCAAGACATTCATGATTAAAATCAACAGAGATGCTCTTCGTTTCACTTGGATTATAATAATATGTGTAAATGTTATCTGATTTAAGATCACCAGAGGGTGATTTAGCAATTATTCTAAGACGAGTCATAAGATTCCCATCAACAAGAATACTTTTTTCAACTGAATCTGCCCAGGATGTACCAACATATCCTGGTTGTTCAACAGTACCTGTTCGAATATCAAAAACACCAAGTTGATCCAAATACTGAGTTTCAACTTCTTTAGTACCTGGTACAAATTTACCAGCAGCTAAAGCAACAGGGTTACCAAGAAGTTCTCCAGTTTGAATAACTCCATATACGATATCTTCATCTTGTCTTATCCCATAATAATCAAAATCAATCTTCTGACCAGAAATGGGCTCATAATAATAATGTGTATCTTCAACAGTTATATGATCTTCATAACCCGGGCCTTCTGTTTCGGAAGAATCATACAAAACATAATACTTTTCGTTTCCACTAACGTCATCTGGTATAATAAAAACCAGGCTACAAGAAGATATATGTGTTTCATCAGTATGTTCTAAATCATAAATCTGCGAATCAATCTCAGTAAGTCCAGATCCATCGTCATAAGCAACACGCACTGAATGTTCTTCTTCGTTTTTAGCCCAACAAGAATCATCAAATTTTACTCTTATATCAATTGGTTGAAATTTTGCATATTCTAGATTTGTATCAATTGGTATTTCAATTTCCTGTTTATTTGATAACCCATCTATTGAAGAATGTTTTATGGTTTCTTTTGAAAAACCTAAAGTAGTAAATGATGAAATAATCAAAAAAGTAAGAATTACAAATATTTTTATTTTAGTTCTCATAATTCGACAATATTATACAATTTTATATTGGTATAAATATTTTACTTATAATTATTTATAGTTTTTCACCAAATTTCTACATAAAAAATAGATAAAATATTGGAATCATAAGAAGAATAATAGCAATAATTGATGCAGCTAAAGCAAATTTACTAAGTTTATACTCTTCAGGAAGCAATGTCTGACTAAAGTAAACAACACCAATACCATACAAAATAACACCTATAACACCAATAAACATCAAAGTAATACTAAGCATCAAAATAACAGATAATCCTTTTAGCATCATTACAGATATTGGAATGCCTAAAAATAGTAAATATAGCAAAAAAAACATAGTAAAACGCTGATAAGAAGTTTTTTTGACCTTTTTAAACATGTTATTAGTAGTCTCATATAGCATTCTTGATGCTGCTTCAAAACCAGCATAAACAGTTCCAAACAAAGCAAAAACAACACTAATTTGAAACAATGGTTTTAACCATTCAGCAAGATAAGTAAAAATCACTACTTGATCCTGAATCAACTTAGCATCTTCAGGTAATCTTTGATCTGGTTGAAGATGAACTGCACCGCCAATCATATATGCCGAAGAAACAATTGATACAATAATAAAAGCAAGAATTAAATCTACCAACAAAGGTGTTAGAAGCAAACGAGATTTTTTAATTTCTGCTTTATCTGTTGAAAGATACGTTATTTTTTTATGCTTCCTTAATGAATTTAAAAGATTCATTGAAAAACTTTCAGAATCCTTACATCCTCTGAAAATACCCCATTTTTTAACTTTAATCCAGCCTATATAACCAACAAGGGTAATTATTGTAAAAGTCAAAGTTCCAAGATAACCAAGCATTACCAATGGTATAGGTGTGTTTGCTACACCGGGATAATCATTAACCACCCATTGAGGATATTCTGGAAAACTAGCTGGTGGAACACCGATTTTTAAAAAATTGGGAAAAACATTAGCTATATCTGGACTGAAAGCTATAATAGAAACAACTGCACCAATTCCTAAAACAGCGACAAATAAAACCTGACTGATTTCAAGAAGTTTATACCGTCCACTGAGAACTAAAGCACCGGCTAACAGACAAAATGATACACCCCACAATAAATAATGCCCGAAACCAATAACCCAAGCTAAAGACTGCCCGAGAGTTGTAATGATGGATGCTGTAAAAATTGGGACAAAAATTGCCATAATAATTAAAAACAATATATTTAACCAACCGCCACGTGTCCGAGCTGCAAAAAGATCCATAACTCCAATACCTGAAATCATTGTAAAACGACAGCCAACATAGGCGATAATGTAGGAACCTATATTAATCGTAATAAGCCAAAGAAGTGAAAATCCTGCCCAAGCACCAATCTGGGGTCCTAAAATTAGTTGACCTTGTCCAATAGTCATTGATGCAACAATAGCACCTGGTCCAAAAAAAAGTAAATATTTTGGATATTTTTTAATGGAAGGTTTTTCTGAAATAATTTTAGGTGGATTAGGAAATTTAACTTTTTCATCTATATCTTCTTTTGTCATGTTTATCGTTTTATCCATGTTTTTTTAGATTATAGCAAACCTTACGATATAAATATATCTAAATTATATAATATTAGCTATATTAATACTTTTTCTGTAGAAAAAAAATATTTTTTTTTTCAATCTTCAAACACAAGCTCATCTTTCTCTTTTAACTCAACATCAGGACCATCAGGGCCCAACTTTCTACGGGCTTTTTTATCATACGACTCTAACCCGCCAGAATCCTCAATAACTTTTTCACCTTTTTCAATCTGTTTAAGAATACTAATATTAACTCGCTCCATAGAACCAGGTGCAAGAATTCTTAAAAATTTTGAAGAACCACCAAGCATATACGGAATAGATTCCAATCTCATAGTAGTACCAGGTACCTCAAAAAACCAACTACCTATAGAATCCTCTCCAAACCGCGAAATAGGTATACCTGCTGCAGCCTGACGTTCAGCACGAGGTCCAACATGAGCAACCTTCCACTCTCCATCGATAAATACCTCGCCTTCACCTTCAAGCATAAAATAACCCATAGAATCATACCATTTTTTAATCAAAGGATCCACTTCAACCATATGTTCATACCAGGCCTGACTCATATTCATAGCAAAAACCTTATAACGCGCCTTAATACCAGCTGCTCTACACAATGCAATAAAACAAGTAATAAGATGATAACAAGTGCCAGTACCCCTTCTAAAAGTCTCCTCAACAGGATTAAACGGAAGGATCTCAAGAGTAGTTTTTTCTTTAACAAAATGAAAAGCAGCCTCGGCAAAATCATTATCAGATTTTTTATAAGCACCAAGCTTGTTCGCCAAAGCTACAACCTCAGGTGCCTTTGGATTACAATAAAGAGTAGCTCGTAGATATTTCTCCTCAGATTTACAATATTTCATATCATTTGTAAACTCTGGAACATCATACTTTCTTTTAGGTCTAACATACCGCTCTTCACCAGATCTAACTTTTCTAAGTTTTTTTAAATCACGAGGATCAGTAGTCATTAAAAGCTTAGTCAATGAAATAGCACCACCCATCCAGAGTTTTATAAAAGTTTTTCTAGGAATATACTCTCTTTCTTTCATTTCTCTTAAAACGGTCATATAAAACCAACCTCAATCTCCAATATCGGTTGAAATCATTTTACGTACTTCTTCAGCACAACCACGCATCTCCTGACCAGCATCACGTTTAACCTCTGGTTCTAAAACAGGACCGGGTCTACCGCATTTTGGACAGTGTTCTAACAAACGAACACGATCACCTGAAATAATAAAACCTGGATAACTATGAGTACTTCCATCAAGAAACGCAAAACGACCCCATTCAGCATAACCAACAGGTTTATACTCCTTATCAAGAATCAAAGGATGATAATAAGTATGAGGTACATGAAGATAATGACCTTCAGGGCAATGAATCATCCAACCATTACCTTCAACCATTCCATATAAATCTAAACAAAATTTATCATTGATCCCTAATGTATCCTTTACCATTTTTCTAAATTCTTCCACAGGCATACGTTTATGTTCATGAACCTTCCAACCTCCACCAGTTAAAACAGCTCCACGATCAGAAAAATCAAAGGTTTTATCATCTTCTTTTAACTTTTTCATGACCATATAAAGAAGCCAAGGAGCACCAATCAGAGCAATTCTATCCTTTTTGTTTTTATCATGGGTATCTAACCAATCAATGATATCCTTGATGATCTTGTTATACATTCTTTTAATATACATACTAGCAATTTTTCCCTTAAGTCCACCACGTCTTCCAGTCAAACTTTGCTTAATTGTTTCAGTATTAACTTTCCGATCTATTGCCGCCTGGACATCTTTCACAGCAGAATAATAAATTTCAGCGGCACGTCCCGCAAAAATAAAAGTTTTAAAAGGATTGGGCATCAAAAGATAACCATACATATCATAATCCCAAATTGGATGGATCATAGTAACAGCACATTTAGCTGCAGCATATTCAGCAATATTATATGTTCTCAGATCACGAGGAATAAATGTATGACGACCACTAGTCCCACTGCTATAACAAACTCTTAAACCTGCGTTATTAAAACTTTCAATCATATCATCATAAGAAGGATTCTGTCCAGAGATTTTAATTTTTGGAAGATCCACAGAATAAAGATTTGCAAGCCATCTAGCAAAATCTCTTCCTTCAGGATAACCCTTGTAAAAATCAGATGGCAGAAGCGGTATTTTCTCTAAATCATCATGATTTTTTAGATCAGTTGGTGAAAAATTTTTTTCTTTACAAAATTTTTGATAAATATCATTATTTTTGTAATGATTTTTAAATTGATATTTTATTGCATCAAATTTTAGTTCTTTGGCTTTTTTAACTGGAACGTTATAAAGATCTTCTTGTCCATAGATTGCCTGGTCAGTTGGAGTCCAATCATTTTTATTTGGAATATAATTTTGTACTCTTTTGTCAAATTTTTTTATGTAATCTGAGAAAGATATTGCCAAAGCTTTTAACACCTCTCATAATTGAATTTCAAATATTTTATAATTATAGTCATTATAAATATGTTTCCTTACATATCTATTAGATATAATTGAATTATTTGTAACTGAAAACGGTATTTATAGTTTTATCGATAATAACCACAACAAAAAAAATAAAAAAATATAAAAAAAATAACAAATGTTAGATAAAAAATCCTATTTGACTATTCGTGACGAACAGCTTCAATCGGACTCATTAAAGCATTTAATATTCTCTAGAGCCTTTGATGCGCTATGCCGAACATAACTATTTTTATCTTTTAAAACATCCAGCAGAGGTACAACAGCTCTCTTATCTTTAATCTGGCCAAGAGCAACCGCAGCATCATTTCTAACCTCCCAATATGGATCACTTAAAGCATCTATTAAAGGCTTAACAACTTCTTTACCACCAATTTTATCAAGAGCATAAACAGCAGAAACCCGTACAATGTCCTCTTTGTCATTAAGAACCTTTTTCAGGTGATCCAAAGCCTTTTCAGATCCTGATTTTCCAATTAAGATTGTAGCCAATGATCTAACCTTTTTATCTGAATCATTTAAAAGATTATTAAGGGAATCAATGTTTTCCTTAGGATGAAGCGCATTTAAAGCAGAAACTGCTTCCCGTCGTACCTCAACATCAACATCATCCAAAGATTTTATTAAAGCATCAATAGCTTTTTTATCGCCAATTCTTTTCAGAGCTTTTGCAGAATAGGCTCGTACCCGAGATGATTCATCTTCAAGACCTTTAAGTAAATAATCAACACTAATATGAGCCCCTATTTCACCTAAAATATAAGCTGAATAAGATCTAACTTCTTCACGGTCATCCTTTAACAAATAATCTGTCAAGGGTTCAACAATTTTAGAAGAATCAATATCTTTCAGGATATCAACTGCAGAACTCCATACCTTCCAATTCTCATCATCCAGTTTACCTAAAAGGATATCAGAAATATTTTCATCCTCATAAAATCTTAATTCCTTAACAGCACCTGCTCTTATGTTCCAGTCAGGATTATCAAGGTCATTTAAAACCTCATTAAAATCTCTCATATTGGAATTGCTCATAAAATCAAACACCTATCAAACCTTATCCTACCAAATATAAACAAACGACTTCAAATATAATCATTATCAAAGGTTAATAACTTTTTGATAAAATAAATTATAATATCTTAAATTACCAATTTGTTATATAAACTCAAAAACGTATAAATAATAAAAAATCATTAACATATACAACACACTAGAGGATGGGATACATTAAAAATTAACCAAGATTTAAATTATTTGGTTAAAAAGCACTCTATAATTCACAAAAAAAATTTTAATTTTGATTAGAAGAGGATATATAAAATGGGCAAAAATTGTTTGTTGGTAATCTCAAAAAATGAAGGTTTAAACCCCCTAACCATAGCTGAACAAGGTTTAGATTCAGGAGTAATAGACAAAGTCATAATATCTGATGGTTCAAACCCTGAAACATTTCAACGTCTAAAAAAAAGAGAAAGTAAAAAAATAGAAATTATACATGAAAAAAAATTTGTTGAAACAAATGAAATTGGTAAAGGAATAGGGATGTTAAATGCTGGAATTGCAGCCTTAAGACAAGACTTTGAAAAAATGGCATTCATCGATGGAGATATCTATAATCCTAATATGAGTAAATGGTTCCAATTCCTTTATGAACCACTTGATGGAAACGTTGATATTGTAAAAGCAGCTTTTTCTAGAAACCCAACTGATGCACAGATAACCCGGCACATCACTAAACCACTTATAGCCATGTTTTTCCCAGCAGCATGGGAAATAAATCAACCTATTGGAGGAGAACTATCACTTACAAAAAATGTGTTAAAGGATCTTTTCACAAAAGGAATAAAAGCACCATATGGCTGGGGGATAGACACATTCATCACCTTAAAATCTTTAATGTATGGTTACAACATGGGCGAGGTATATCTCGGTCAAAAAATGCATGGTAAAAAAAACCTCACTGGTCTTCATAAAATGTTCGTTCAATGTTTTCAAGAAGCAGTAAGAATGATACATTATTTTTACACACTTGATGTCAGAAAAAAAATCAATCCTATCACAAAAATATCTTCTCCTTTCAAATTAAACACATGTTTTGATGACTGCTACATGGATATCAAGGGAGAAGTCGAAAGAAGTTTCGATAACTTTAGACTTTTAAAAAAGATGTATCTTCCTCAGGATGACTTATTTTATCAGGTAAAAGAGATAAATGATTTTGATGATTTTTATAATAAAACAAAAAACATTGATATCAACGTATGGGTTGAAACACTTTACTGGTTTATAAAAAAATACTCAGAACACTTAACAGAGCAGTATTATCTTCGTTGGAAAATAAGATCACTTAGTTTTTGTCTTCATGAAATAAACACTGTAGATCAAGCAGAAGATACAACAGTTTTTCAGGCTAAAAAAGCAGCTCAATTCATGTATAAAATAGGTGAAGACTCAGTCATAAATGACCGGTCTAAAAAAATGTTTTTCTATAATATTAAATAAAATTTTTTTTTATTTTTGTAGTTTCATTATCGCTTCAGCGATATCTCCATCTGATTCTTCTAATGCTTTTTCAGCTTCTTCTTTTGAAACACCTGTTTGGTCAACAATAAGATTGATGTCTTCTTCAGGTATTCCTTCTTCCTCTTTTTCAACTATCTCTGGTGATCCGGTGATCTGATATGTTTTTTGACCCTGGGCATCCATCACTGTTACTTCAGCGTTTTTAAAAACATATTCTTTTTCATCAGTTGTTATAACAATTTTTTCAACATTTTTGATCTCAGTGACTTTAATACCAAGTCTTTTCATCATTTGTTTCATTTGTCGAGGATTCATATTTCCGGGCATCATAGCTGTTTTACACCTTCCACGATAGAATAATTATATTTAATTTTCGAAGAATATATAGCATATTACTCGTTTAACGTTTTTGGTATGTTGCCTGGTGAGGAAATCAAAGTTATTGATATAAATTCAGAATATTATGGTATTCCACCTTCGGTTTTAATGGATAACGCAGGTACAGGTCTAGCAAGTTTTCTTGAAAAAAAAGACCAGAAAAATTTTTTGTTTTTCTGCGGTGTTGGAAACAATGGCGGAGATGGACTGGTTGCATCACGTATAATTTCAGAAAAATATAATGTTGTAGTTTTTATAGTTGGTAAAAAATCTGATATTAAAACAGATATCTCTAAAAAAAATTTTGAAAAACTAAAAAAAACCTCTGCAAAAATTTATGATATAGATTCAAAAAATGAAATTGAAACTCTTTTGGATGATACTGATATTGTTGTTGATGCCATGCTTGGTATCGGTATCAAAGGTGAACCTCGTGAACCATATAAAACAATCATTCAAAAAATAAATAATCAAGAAAACAAAATAGTTGTAGCTTGTGATATACCCACAGGTTTTCAAACATCAACTCAAATTAAAGCTGATTACACAATTACTTTTCATGATCAAAAAAATGGTATGAATGCTGAAAACTGTGGAGAAATCCATATTGTTGACATAGAGGTTCCAGAAAAAGCAAAACATTATGTTGGACCCGGTGAAATATCTGTTTATTATCCTCGTAATAAAAAAGAATCACATAAAGGAGATAACGGAAAAACTCTTATCATTGGAGGAGGACCATTTACTGGAGCGCCATATCTTTCTTCGATGGCATCATTAAAAACAGGAACAGATTTATCCTATGTTGCAGCGCCTAGTTACGCTGCAGAAATAATATCATCTTATTCTCCAAATCTAATAGTTAAACCCTTAACAAATAAACAAAGACTTGTTCCCACAGATTTAGATTTAATCGAAGAATTTATAAAAAAAATTGATACAGTAGCTGTTGGACCGGGATTAGGAGGCCATCCTGAAACATTAAAAACCGTTGAATACATAATAACAAAATGTGTAAAAAACAACAAAAACTTGGTTATCGATGCAGATGCAATACAGGCAGTTGGAAATAATCCTTCAATTATTAAAAACTCAAAAACTGTTTTAACACCTCATGCTGGTGAATTCAAAAAACTAACAGGTATAAATCTTAGTTATGATCTAGATCAAAGAACAAACGAAGTACAAAAATGGGCAAACGAATATAATGTAACAATTTTTTTGAAAGGACCAGTAGATATTATAACAAATGGTAAGCAAACAAAATATAATGATATACATAATCCTTCGATGACTGTAGGTGGAACTGGTGATGTATTAACAGGTATAATTGCGGCTTTACTCTCAAAAAATATGTCGCCGTTCAATGCCTCAAGAACAGCAGCATTTATAAACGGTGAAGCAGGAAACCTGGCTTTTGAAAAAAAATCCTATGGTCTGCTACCTACAGATATACTAGATGAAATCCCAACTGTCCTAATAAAATATGTATAAATTTTGAGGAAAAAAATGAGTCTGTCTAACGTTCAACCAATAATTAATCATCCTGTTCTTCTAGCTAAGGAGAAAAAAACTATAATACTATCTGATCTGCATATAGGAATAGAAAGCGAACTAAAAGAGTTAGGTGTTACCGCTGAACTTCAAACCAAGAAAATGATAAAAAGAATACAAGAAATCTGTGAAAAACACAAACCAGAACACATTATTCTAAATGGCGATATTAAACACAATATACCTGTTTCAACTTTTCAAGAAATGGTGGATGTGGAAAATTTTTTTGATGCAATAAAGGAACTTGCAAAAATACATATCATACCTGGTAACCATGATGGAAATATTGAAGATCTAATCTCTGAAGGAGTAGAACTTCATAAATCAGATGGATATGTTTTTGAAAATCTTGGAGTGATACACGGACATAGTTGGCCATCTGAAGAAGTAATGAACTGTGACATGATAGTCATGGGCCATACGCACCCAACAATAATGCTAACTGATCGACGTGGTTTTAAAAGATATGAACCATGTTGGATAAAAACAAGTTTTTATGATGAAAAACTAAAAGAAAAATATCCAAAAGCAGATGATCCAAACTTGTTGATAATACCAGCATTCAATCCATTATGTGGAGGGATAGCAATCAACCGTGAAGGAATAGTTGGTCCTTTTGGAGAAATAGTAAAAGTAAATGAAGCAGAAGTATTCTTATTAGATGGAACATCACTAGGTAAAGTAAAAAATATTATGTGAAATCGTTTTCGTAATCTTTTGAATATGGTATGTAACATCTATCTTCTATTTTCGTTTCATTATTATCACACATATCACATTCTTCGAAAGATACTCTTGTTACTGTATAGCCTTCATCCTCTAACAAACTGATGATACTTTTATTTCCTACAAAATGTGCAGTTCCAATAGCGAAGAAAAATTGTTTATCAGGGTTTTTTGTTATATTATCAATGATTCTATTTGTTAAATTAATATTTCTATCATTAAGTACCTTTTTTTCGATTTTTTTGTCAAGAGGATCGTTTTTATCAAAATCAGAATATTCCAAATCAAGAATTGAATCAATATCTCCGTTTAGATATTCTCTTTGATAAATATCAATATAAAAATCTCCATTCTCTTCAATTTCATTTACATAATCTAAAGATTCATTTAAGAGTTTAATTTGTTCTTCAGTTGTTAGATTGTTAAAAATGTTTAATTGTTCCTCAACTGTTTCAAGACCGGATATGTCAACTGATTCTGTTGTAGCAATATTCCAGATATATTGATCCAGAAGTGGTTGATTGGTATCTTCTTTATCGCTATCTGAATATTGTACAACAGCGCTTGCAACACCCCATACTTTTAAAGATTTTAGGTAGGTAATCTCAAATTGAGTTAGTTTTTTATCTGTAAAAAAATTATTTAGTTTTTCTAAAACATCTTCAGGGAGTATATTGTCGACAGTTTGACCCTTTGGAAGCATTGATAATGTCGTTGATTCTACAATAGTTGAATAGTCCATTTTTGTTTCGGTATATACTTTATCTGAAGATAATATCAATTCAAAAACAATATCGGGTAATGTTAAAATTTCATCTTCTCTAATGTGAACAGTTCCATAAAGATATGATGGAGTATCTCCTTCTATTCTCCATAAAAATGGGCTTGTGGTAACATTTGATTGTGTGTTAACATTATCATCTGATGAATCGTTGTTTTCACTTTTTTTTTCTTCGAAGCATCCTGTGAAGCTAATTATAAGTAGTATACATACTATTAATAATATTATATTTTTTTTCATTCTATCTCTTCCTTTTTTTTGCTGGTCGATAAAAGAGATAGCCTTATATAATAATTGCTTCATAACACCAAAAAATCTTAGTTTATATTGTAGGTTTGGTTAAATTATGGAGTTAGAACTGTCTGAAGGATTAAAGGATTTGCTGGTGCCTTTTTTGTTGATAGTTTTACCTTTGATTCTTATTGGTGTTGGTTTATTAGTTGAGTTTTGGAATGCTTGGTATTTTATTGCAGTGATTTTTTGGTTTGCAATGGGTGTTATTTTTCAGAGCGCTATCAGCTAATCTTTTTCTGTTTTTTTTGTTATCTTTTTGTCAAAAAACACAAACTTTACCGTAAATTATTTAAACTATTAATTACAAAGTATTACTTAAGCACGTCTTATTGAGTTTACAGAGGAGAGATTCAAAATGTCTGATAAAGAAAAAATGACAAAAATACAAAAATTCATAAAAAAATGGAATAAAAACTAAAAAAAACAAACAAACTTTTTAATAAAACCCTGATACGCCCAAACTGAAAACAAAAAATGAATATCAGACAAAACACAAAAATAACATTTTTACTAATAATAGCAGTAATATCATGGGCATGTGCATTCCCATTTATAAAAATACTACTCGAAGAACTAACCTATATAAACCTAACAATAATGCGATTCACAATTGTATGTACTTTTCTCACAATATTCATGCTACTAAACAAAAAAAAATTTCCAATACCAAAAAGAAACGAAATAATACCAATATTTCTACTAGGATTCATAGGAATAATAATATATCATATAGGACTAAATTATGGGGAACAATATGTTTCACCAGGGGCAGCAAGCCTAATCATAGCAACAATACCAATTTTTACTGCAATACTATCAATAATAATCCTAAAAGAAAAAATCACCTCAAAAAAATTAACAGGTTTCTTTTTATCATTAACCGGAGTAGTACTCATATCTCTAATAGGGACCGCTGAAACAAAAATACAAATTGAATATATCCTTGGAGCAATAGGAGTACTCATAGCCGCAATAGTAGCATCACTCTATACAATAGCTGGAAAAAAAATGCTCGAAAAACACTCAGCAGTCTATCTCACCTTTTACGCTATACTATTTGGAAGCATAGGGCTTATACCATTCATTCCTTTATCCAACCAAACCTTGCCATCTCAAGTTTTAAAAATGTCATACCAAGCATGGGGAGCTCTTCTATTTTTAGGAATTTTTTCAACTATAATAGCCTACTACATATGGTACGCAGCACTAAAAATAAAAAACGCATCAGAAATAAGCATATTTCTCTATGCAATACCCGTATTATCAACAATTTTAAGTTATTTTATGGTTGATCAAAAAATAACAATATATTTCATACTTGGAGGAATATTAGTCTTAGCTGGATTATACCTCGTAAACACAAAAAAACAAAACCAAAAACTCCGACTTTTTAGAGAACAATAAAAAAAATTAAAAACCCATCACTAAATTCTTTTTAACCATATGACTGAAATACTATATATGAAAAACATAGAAGGAAACTACATAAAAAAGTTCAACGCAAAAGTCACAAAAAACAAAAAAGATTACATTCTTCTTGACAAAACAGCTTTTTACCCCAAAGGTGGAGGTCAACCATCAGACACAGGAACAATCAAATGGGACAATAAAGAATCCAAAGTTATTAAAGTAGTCAAAAAAAGCGGGATCATAAAACACATAATAGAAGGCGAAAAACCACCAGTTGGAACCGAAATAAAAGCAAGAATCAACTGGGAAAACAGATACAGCCTCATGCAAATGCACACCGCTCAACACATACTATCAGGAATAGTATATGATCAATACAACGCAAGAACCGTAGGAAACCAAATACATACAAAATACTCACGAGTCGACTTCAAACCAGCAAGATTCACACAAGAAGACCTTGAAACAATAAAAAACAAATTCAATGAAATAGTACAAAAAAAACTACCCATACAGATATATGATGAAAAAAGAAAAAAACTCGAAGAAAAAGTCGATGAAAAAAGATGCAATCTAGACCTAATACCTAAATCAATAAACAACCTAAGAATCGTCGAAATAAAACAATTCGACATATGCCCCTGCGCGGGAACACATGTAAAAAACACATCAGAAATACCAAAAATAAAAGAAATCAAAAGAGAAACCAAAGGAAAAGATACAGATAGAATAATCTACTCGCTGGAATAAACCCTATTTTTCTATCAAAATCTCTAACTTATTAACCTCCTCAACGCCTTTCAAAGATTTCACCATTCCAACTATAGCATTAGATATAATCTCCTCTGGAAACTCCGATAGAGGAATTTTTTTACCATCTACTTTTATTTCAACAGTCATAATTAATTTTTCACCTCCCAAAATGTTTTTTTATTAAACCTTTAACAAAAACTAAAACCTCTTCAGAATTTTTTTCAAAAGAAGCAATAGTATTAGATCTTTCTTCAATATCTCCAATCCTTATCTTAGAGGTATCCTCATCATTTACTCCTTCAATAAAAACAATATCAATATCATTATTTGTTTTCATTATTTTATCAATAATCTGCTCAACTTTTTGTTTCTGTTTGAAAACAAAACTTGTCTCAGATCCTGTTGAAAAAACAACGATTTCTGATCCAGCCTTGGCATGTTTAAAAGTATCTTTACCTTCTTGATCAATACTTATATTTTTATCAGTGATCTTAACAGAAGCAATTCTGTATTTATTCGAAAAATTTTTTATCAAATCAGTAACTATTGTTGTTTTACCACTGTTTGAAGGCCCATAGAAACCTAAAACAAAAGGTTTTTGATCCATTATTTTCATCTTATAAAAATAGAACAAAAAAAGTTTTTGTTAAATATTTTTCGGAATAAAAACTGTAAAATATTTGAATAAAACAATGCCATAAGTTTCTAAATATTTGTAAATATGAACATCATCATTAAAACCCCTGATTAATACTTTTAATCTAACCAAACCAGAAGGATACGCTCTATTAATTGTTTTAAAAACCCAGTTTTCTTTTATTTCTTCTTCAACAGACCAATTATATGGATCATCATAAGCGCTTTCAAAAAAAAGTTTGTTTATAAAAACTGGTTCTATTTTAATATTTATAGAAAGATTAACTGTATCTAAATCATAGTTATCATTCAATATTTCAACAGAAAACTGACCAGGTTTTGTCAAAACTTGTCCTTTTATTTTGATTTCTAAATCCTCTTCATATGTTTGAGGATTTATCTCTGCCATTTTAACAAGACAACCCATTGTAAGTTTACAGACTTTTGAAAGATAACTAAAATTCACATTCTCTGATTTATCTTCAGAAGTATGATAAAAAGGATTCAATATTTGCTCCAAAAAATAACTAGCATCATATCCTTTTTCCACAAATGATTGATGATCACTAAAAGTAACATGTGGGAGACTACGAATTTCCAAACCTATGTATTCCTTATATTCCCTAGAAATTTGCTGGCTAATATCTTGCATCCATGAAGACTCCGGGTTAGCATAATGCCTTATCTTACTACCATCTTCCGAGGTAGATGCATATCCAACGCCATCAAGATTCAAAACACCGACAACATTTTGATTATCATCTGAAATCTTATCAACATAATCCCTGCTACCTAGAAGTCCTTGTTCTTCACCAGAAAACAAAACAAACTTTATAGTTGAATTAAAAACATAATCACTTAGAATATCTGCAGCAGATAAAACAACTGAAACACCAGATCCATCATCATCGGCACCCGGTGAAACATCAACACTATCATAATGAGCACAAACAACAAAAACATTACTTTCGTTTTTTTCACCGTTAAGTGTCGCCTCAATATTTTTTCCAGAAAACTCTTTTGTTTTCCATGGGATAAAATTAACATTCAAACCTGTTTCATTTAATTTGCAAAAAAGATAATCTCTTAACTCTCCCAGTTCTTGAGAACCCGTGGGATGAGGCCCAAAATTCTCGATATCAGCGATGTATTCTTTTAAAACAGATTCATTTACTTTTGAAAACAATTCAACTAAATCTATTTTTTCAGAACCATCATTTTCAAAAACAATTTTTTTAACAATAGTTTCCGAAGTTGCTATTGTTGTAAAATTTGAACACAATAAAAACACAGTTAGAAAACCAACAATTAACCTATATTTTTTTATTTTCATAAAAATATAAACCCTTCACCATTTATAGAAAATCAAATATATAAAAAATAGGGTCAAACAATTCTAAATTTTTTAATAAAACAAAAAAACAAAGAAAACAATATAACTTTTCAAATTAAATGATAAAAAAAGAATATTTAGCACTTTTTACATCTGTATTCTCAGTCTCATTTGCTGCGATACTAATCGTATCATGCAGTGCACCCTCTATATCAATATCCTTTTACAGAATGCTTTTTACAACTTTACTAATTATTCCTCTATTATTTCTTGGAAAAAACAAAATCCATGAAATCAAAAAAATCCCTAAAAAAAACCTGTATATAATGATCGGTATCGGAGTCGTACTAGCCGCACACTTTTTACTTTGGATAACATCCCTAAAACTTACATCTGTAGCAAGCTCAGTAATACTTGTAACAGCTCACCCTGTTTTAGTTGGACCGTTTGCACATTTTTTTATGAAAGAAAAACTATCAATAATAAACACTATAGGAATAGCCATATCAGTAATAGGAGTAATAATTCTTGTTTATGGTAACTACGGGTTCACTAGCATGGGGATTGACACACTTGAAGGAAACATTTTAGCATTACTAGGTGGAATTGCTGCAGGAATATACATACTAGGTGGAAGAAGAATAAGAAAAACAGTATCAGTTACAAGTTATGCAACCATAGTCTACTCGGTTGCCACTCTCGTTTTGTTTATTATAACATTAATCTATGGATTGATATCACAAAATGAATTCTTCAATGTGGAACTAAGAGATCTTGGAATAATACTACTGATGGCAATTATAGCAGGAATATTTGGACATACTCTTTACAATTGGTCACTAAAACATGTAAGAGCATCATTAGCCTCGGTATCACTCTTAGGGGAACCAATAGGATCAACAACCCTTGCATTGATGCTACCATGGATACAACAAATACCATCAGAGTATACAATACTTGGAGGAAGTTTCATACTATCTGGAATCTATCTAAATACAAGAAAAAACAAAAAATAAATGCTTTTTTTCGAAAAATTTAAAAAACAAATGTTTCTTTACCCCCGAATTATGGCTAAAAATACAAAAGAAAACAGGATTATGACAATAGCACTTACTGCAATACTTATTGTTGCTGGAATAGCTGTTGTTTACGTGAGTATGACATCTGATGAAGATAAAAATGTAGATAATGGAGGAAAAACAACTCCCGATCAAAATCAAACCGTTAATACTTCACAAGTACTTTTAAGTGTCAAATATGGTAATGATTATTCAAACTATAGTTTGGAAAATATTGAGAATTTAACTGAGATAACGGGTTCAGTTAAATACCTCAAAATGGGGGCCCTACCAACAGTCATTGTAGATGGTCCGTATAATTACACTGGTGTTTCTATGGTTGATCTTTTGGATGATGCTTTTGTTTTACCGGATAGTTATAATGTTACAGTTACTGCTTCTGATGGACGGCCTTCAGAATATACTTATGATGAAATTCAGGGTCGGTTTATGTCGTATAATGAGAGTACTGGTAATGAATCAGGTATTGTTCAAGGTACTATGCTTTTAGCTTACAAGGAGGATAATACTTATCTTGATAATGAATCCGGTGGACCTCTCAAAATTGTTTTTACAGGTGATGATCTTGTTTTTTCATCAAAACAGATTAGCAAATATGTTGTTTCTATCGAAATCAATGGACCCGAAATATTAAACATATCATACAACGGAACCACCATAGGATACTCTCAAAAAGAACTTGAACAACTAACAACACAAACACAATCGGGGAGATATCTAAAAATGGGGGCCCTACCAACAGTCATTGTAGATGGTCCGTATAATTACACTGGTGTTTCTATGGTTGATCTTTTGGATGATGCTTTTGTTTTACCGGATAGTTATAATGTTACAGTTACTGCTTCTGATGGACGGCCTTCAGAATATACTTATGATGAAATTCAGGGTCGGTTTATGTCGTATAATGAGAGTACTGGTAATGAATCAGGTATTGTTCAAGGTACTATGCTTTTAGCTTACAAAGAAGATGAAACATATCTAAATGAATCAACGGGTGGACCTCTAAAAATCGTATTTACTGGAAATAACTATATTTTCTCATCAAGAACTACCAGTAAATATGTAGTAGAAATAGATATAATTGAAACATAGAAAATCAACCAAAACCTTTTTTTCTTTCTTTTTGTTGTTAAGATTGCAGACTAAATGAAAAATATCGAAGAAATTCTAAAAAAACTTGATAATTACAATGATATAATAGTCCAAAAAAGTTTCAAAAGCAAAAAAAACACAGTAGCATATGTAACAATAAAAAACAACCCAAGAATTTTGAAATGTTTTGTACCCGGTTTAAAACAAAACATGAATAAAGAACATCAAATACTCGAAAAAGGAAAAGGCCTAAACACCCCTAACGTTTATAAAAAAGATGAAAAAAACAATATCCTCATCATGAACTACATCTCAGGAGAAAACCTCTGTGATATAATAAATGACAAAAAAACAAGTTACTCAGAAAAACAAAAACTAATGGAGCTTCTCGCTGAATGGTTCAACGATTTTCATAACTATTTCAAAAATGAAGAAGAATTCATAATCAGAGGAGATTCAAATCTTAGAAATTTTATACTCAACGATCAAATATGGGGGGTAGATTTAGAAGAAACACGTAAAGGACAACCCACAGAGGATATAGCAGATATGTGCTCATCGATTCTAACAACAAAACCTATGTTTACAAATGAAAAATACAAACTTTGTAAAAAACTTATAAAATCATATGTAGAAAAATCTCCAGGTCGTATAAAAAACATAGACTCAGAAGTATCATATAGTATCCTTAAAAAAATCCAGTACAGGCCCAAAGAAGAGGAACTACTTAGAAAACATGCTAAAAGAATTAGAAAACAGGGTCTTTAAAAAAATATTTTTTTTATTATTTTTCTTCAAACCATTCAACTAGTTTTTTTCTACAATCTATACAAAGATGCCATTCATATGGTTTACCTTTACCAGGTTCAGCATAATCACATCTAACAATTGTTTCAAACATATCTCTAAATTTTTTACCGCATTTATCACATTTGATTTCCATACAAACTCAACTCTATAAAAAACAGTTTGAATGAAAACTTTTTTTATAAACTCTACTATTCTAATAAAAAATTATTTTGTACATAATTTTTAAATATGACTCTTCATTATCTGTTGCACCGATACCAATGGGTAAGGAAAAAATTATACCGATTTTTGCAATGGTTTTACTTTTAATAGGAATTTTTTCAACACTATATGTCCATGCTTTAAGCCAAACAAGTGTCGTCGAAGAAGGAGACATACTAATCAATGGAGAAACTTATTCAATTGAGAAACTTTTTTCAAAATTTGAAGAAAAAACCATTGAAACTGATGAAGGAGAAAAAACAGGAATAGCACTTGATGAATTAATAACAGATAACTATAACGGCTGTTATAATTGCAATAATTATCTTATCGAAGGTGAAGATGGTTATAAAAAAACAGTTGATTGGAGTATGATGCAAAAAGGAATCTTAACCGAAGAAAGCCGTGTTTTTTTTCCTGAAACTGCTCATGCTTTTTGGGTTAGAGACGTAGTAAAAATTGAGGTGAAATAATAAAAATGAATAAAAAAATGAAGTTAGTTGCTGGGATGCTATTGTTCGGTTCACTTTGGGGTTTTTCAGAAGTAATAATTGGTTCAACACTTGGTGATATGGGTCTTCCATCTGGTGTTTTGATGACTGCTTTTTTTGCTATGACTTTTATGGTTATGAGCCGTATGATCTACCGTCAACCAGGTATGCAGATGGGCATGGGTCTAATTGCAGGATCTCTTAGAATGTTTAACCCATTCATGGGTTGTCATCTTTGTTCAGCTCTGGCTATTATGGCGGAGGGAGTACTTTTTGAACTTATATGGTATTTCATATCTGATGATTTCCATGAATTAAAAAACACACTATACCAAGGTAGTATGGGCATAATAACAGCATACATACTATACACCGGTGGAAGTATTGTAACTCAGATATTAACACCAATAGTAGATGTTCAAACATTTTTCATAGAAGACTTAATAGGTTTTATACCAAATATTCTAGCCAAAGGACTATTAGCAGGTCTTGCAGGAGTCATTGTAATACCAATAATTTTTGCTGCTAAACAATTCACAAATATCAAAATACGTGATACACTCTATTATCCAACAACCATTGGAATTTCATTATTTTGTTGGATAACAGTAGTTGGAAACTGGTTAATATTAACTGGATAAATTTATGGTGTCTAATATGACAGAAACCAAAACTGTAAAAGTATTAAAATTTCATCCTGAAAAATGTAAAGGATGTCTTGAATGTGAAAAAGCATGTTCTCAGGTTCATTTTAAAACTAAAGAAGGTGGAGACAAATCTGCTATAAAAATCATAAAAACGGATAAAGGTTTTGAAATGAATGTCTGTGATCAAAGAGGATTATGCCTGGATATGTGCCCTGTCGGAGCACTCTATCGTAAAAAAAATGGAATAATCTGGCTTGACAAAAACACGTGTATCGGATGTCAGGCATGTGTTGGATTCTGTCCAACAAATGCAATGAGAAAATCAGAAGCAAGAATCGAACCTTTTAAATGTATTTCATGTGGAGCATGCGTTCGAGCATGTCCAGAGAATGCTTTAGAACTTGTTGAAGAAAAAATTGATGAAATCCAAGAAGTAGTATATCATAAACTTGGAGCTGATAAATGATGGTTAAAGGACAAATACCAGTTGAAAAATATGAAACTGGTAATACAAAACATAGTTGGAATATAAATAAATTAAAATCTAAGCATAAAACAATTGCAGAATACAAATACAAAAAAGGCGAAGTCAACAAAGGTTTTGCTGGAAGAACACTACATATAAATTTGAGTACTAGTGAAATCAAAGAAAAAAATGTAACAGAAGATATGAAGAAACTGTTTACAGGTGGTCGAGGTTTTGGTCTTAAATTAATGTGGGAATCAATTAAACATTCTACTCGTTGGGATAGCGAAGAAAACGAGTTAGTAATAACCACGGGTCCTCTTTGTGGAACCACACAATACCCTGGTTCAGGTAAATCGCTCTGCCTTACTGTTTCTCCTTCAACTGATATAATCTGCGATAGTAACGTCGGAGGTTTTTTTGGTCCATATCTGAAATTCGCTGGATTTGATGCAATTGAAATACAGGGTAAAGCAAAGGAAGATGTTGTAATAGTTATAGATGGAGAGGAAGGTAAAATAAAAATTGAAACTGCTCCAGAAGAAGAAACCAATTCGCATCTACTGGCTGAACAGCTTACATATATGTATGCCTCAGAAGACACTGAGAAATCAAGACAAAAAGTTTCTGCAGTTTCTGCTGGAAAAGCCGCTGAAAACAGCTACTGGGGATGTTTAAATTTTAGTTTTTATGATATTAGACGAAAAGTACCACGGCTTAAACAAGCAGGACGTGGTGGCCTTGGAACAGTACTACGTGATAAAAAAATAAAAGCAGTTGTTTCAAAAGTAGAAGATGTATCAGGTCTTTCTAACAAACCTGCTGATCCTGATGCTCTTGCTGAAGTGGGAACAAAACTACACAAAGAAATACGTGATCTAGATCGTTATCAATGTAATATGAGAGCAGTAGGAACAACACATCTTATAGAAATAATGGATGAATATGACCTTCTTCCATGTGAAAACTATAGATTCGGAAGTTTTCCTAAATCATCAAAAATTTATTCGCCAGAATTCTTCAAACTTTTCACAAAAGTAATACCTGATGGATGCTGGCACGGCTGTACCATGGCATGCGCAAAAACCGTGGATGCTTTTGAAGTAATGACTGGTCCATACAAAGGACATAAAGTAACAGTAGATGGACCAGAGTATGAAACCTGTGGATGCGGAGCCAATATGAGTCTCTGGGATACTTTTCAAATCCTTGAATTCAACTTTTACTGTGACACATATGGCCTTGACACAATATCCACTGGAACAGCTATAGCATTCTATATGGAAATGTATGAATATGGAATACTTAACAAAGAAAGATGTGATGGATTAGAACTCTGTTTCGGAAATTTTGATGCAGTAATGGAATTCCTTCATAGAATGGCAAACGGAGACAAAGCAGAATTTATACAAGTTGCAGCAAAAGGAATACGGAGAGTCAAAGACTGGCTTATAAAAAACAAATGGGGCGATCCGGAACTAATAGAAGACTGCGGAATGGAGAGCAAAGGCCTTGAATACTCAGAATATGTAACCAAAGAATCCCTTGCTCAACAAGGTGGATATGGTTTAACACTCAAAGGACCACAACATGATGAAGCATGGCTTATTTTCATGGATATGGTCAATGATCAAATACCAACATTTCCAGATAAGGCAGAAGCACTACATTATTTTCCAATGTGGAGAACATGGTTTGGACTTAATGGATTATGTAAACTACCATGGAATGATGTAGAACCAGCTGATAACGCTGAAACCGATGAACCAGCAAAAGTACCCGGACACGTCGACAATTACGTAAAATACCAAAACGCGGTAACAGGTTGGAAAGTTGATAAAGAAGAACTAATACTACAAAGTGAACGAGCATATAACTGGCAACGTGCAATGAATGTATGGATGGGAAGAGGAACCAGAAGAGATGATTGGATACCATACCGTTCAATGGGCCCTGTTACAAAAATGGAGTATCTCTCTAGAAAAGAAAGATATGACAAACAACTCGTCGAAAAACTAGATCTATCAGAAGATGAAGTAGAAAACATGGATGTACACGAAAAAATAAAAATACTATACGATTACCGACAAGATCGCTACCAAAAACTTGCAGATGCTGTATACTACAGACGCGGATGGACACCAAACGGTATCCCTACACCACAAAAAATGAAACAACTAGGTTTCAAAGACAAAAAAATGCTTAAAATGCTAAAAGAAAAAATAAAAGAAGACGAAAAACAAGGACTCAATGAATGGGGTGGAAACTACGAAGACGGAGAAAAACCACCCACAAAACAAAAAAAATATTGGGAAAAATGGTAAAACAAGAAGAATTTCATAAAAACCTTCAAAAATACTCAGTTGGAATAGCAGGACTAGGTGGACTCGGATCAAACGCCGCCATATCACTAGCCAGAGCAGGCATAGGAAAACTTGTTCTAATAGACTATGACGCAATAGAAAAAACCAATCTAAACCGTCAATACTATTTTTTAAATCAAATAGGACAAAACAAAACAGATGCTTTAAAAGAAAACATAAAAAAAATAAACCCTAAAATTGAAATCGAAAAATACACTGAAAAACTCTCAAAAAATAAAATGTCACAACATTTTACAAAGGTAGATCTAATAATAGAAGCACTTGATGATGCAGAAACAAAAACTCTTTTTATAGAAGAAATACAACAAAGACTACCTAATACACCAATAATCGCTGCTTCAGGTGTAACAGGTTATGGAAACAATCAAAGAATAACAACAAAAAAACTAGGAGACCTCTACATCATATATGACCAAGAAGCAAAATCTACAGATGAAGACATATTAACAGCTCCAAGAATAGCACTTATTGCCAACATGCAAGCAAATTTAGCAGTTGAAATACTTCTTGATAAGGTGAAAAAGTGAGTATAATAGTTAATAACAAAAAACATGAATGGAAATCAGATGAAACTGTAAAAGAACTTCTTAAAAGAATGAAATATACTTTTCCATTAGTTGTGGTAAAAATAGACGGGGAATTAATCCCACGTAAAAAATTCTCAGAAGTAAAAATACCAAAAAAAGCAAAAGTTGACGTTATACATATGATAAGCGGCGGATAATAATAGAAATATTTATATATTTTATATATCAAAAATATATTGACAATAAATGATATCCCGAAAATATCTAACACTATTCACTGTTTTAGCAATAATTTTAACCAATATTGTACCTAGTTTATCTGCCTCAAAAATTAATCAAAACACAATAAAAACTTTAGAACCCCTCGAAGAATATATTATAAAAGATGTTCCTTATGTCGGTCAAACAACCAGTTTTTACTGTGGTTTAGCATCTATTACCATGTTAATACAATATTTTGGGTTTAACTCAAGTTTATATGAAATTTTACATAATTCTGGTTATGGATATTCATTTTTGTATATGAGATATTTCTACGGGAATCGTATGCCGATTGGAGGTTTAGGTGTTACTTCGTTTTCCTCTTCTTCTTTTTCATTCTTGGCAGATCTATATGGTCTTTCATATGAAAGCTGGAGAGCTGAGAAGTCATTATCCGCTGAGGAAAAGTGGGATGAATATTGGGTTAGAGTTAAACAGAATGTTTCAAATAATAACCCTGTTGAGACTTGCGTAGATCGATATTCTTTACCATATCTTTTACCATATAATGATATACTTGGTCCAGATGTTGAAATGGATCATGGGTCACATATGGTTGTAGTTGTGGGTTTTAACGAGTCAAATGAAACAGTTTGTTTAAATGATCCTGGTCCCGGTATATGTGATGACAATACTGAGGGAAAATATGTATTTGTATCTAAAGATATCTTTAAAGATTCAATAAAAAACACAACTGGTGCTAAATATGGTATATGGTCATTTAAAGAAAAATCAGGTTCAGAACCACTAACTCGCCAAGAACGATTTGAAACATCGGCAGCTCAAAATAAAAAAAGAATGAAGGGACGAAGGAATGCTTACACGGATATTTACATCCCTTTTTCTCACTTTGGAATTAATGCTTTAAAAGTTTACAAAAAAGACCTCGGGGTTGGTATAACTCATCGATTTTTAACCTTAAATAAATACTATAAAGAAGATATTAATTGGTTAAAATATTATTTTAAAATGATATCTATTGAAAAACAAGATGTATCTCAATATCTCTTGGGAAATAAAAACGTATCTCCTAGCTGTGAACATGATGGAACTTTACTTCAAAAAGAGTCAAACTGTTGGAAAAATTTAACTCAGATTTTTACAGAATTTAAAAACTTATCAAAAAATAATAACTTTTTAATTTTCTTAATTAAATCATTACCGATTACCATTAAAATGAGACAAACATTAAAAGAGATAATATCAATTGAAAAACAAATCATATGGGATCTTTGATAGATTTTAATTATTGATAATTTAATATGTAATTTTAGAGGAGTAGTTTCTCTTACCTTTAAGGCATTTATTATGTTTAACATTCATAAAATAAATTTTTTTGAAACTGAAAAATTATTCCATTTTCATCACAGAATGAAGATCTTCAGATTTCTCTTCAAGTTTAAGATTAACATCAACACGTGTAATAACCTTACTTGAAACAATCAAAAAATAATTTATAAGTAAACCCAGCGTTATTGCAAAAACTAAAGACAACAACAAAGACCATAAAGAATCAGAAAAAACAAAACTAAGAAAACCCGCAAGAATCACAGATAAACCAGAGACAACCATTATAGTAAGCATAAGTTTTTTATTCAAAAATACTTCAACATCCTTTACAGATACTTCTTTACCTTCTATTTCCATAATAAATTCACTTCCCCTCTACAAATAATTCCTAAGCAATATACTAAATGAATTACCCTATTTTATATTTTTCTTAAAAAAAATTAAAGAATATTTATGTAACAAAATTTTAATATTTTATATCTGAAACAATGTTGAATCAATTATTATCAAAGTTGAAATTGAAACTGCGAAAAAAAGATAAGTAACATACATCAAAGCCCAAGAAGTGGTGTTTTCAAGTTTACCTATTTTTCTTACATCATTTTTTATCATAAGATAACAAATGATTACACATGGAATTGCAAAAAAAGTTAATCCAATAAAACTTACAGGTAGAACTCCTGTTTGAATTAACAATGGAATCATCAAAAATGGTGTAAACATAATGGGCATAACAATCATAGCAGCTTTTTTAACACCATATGTGTTGACCAGTGTTTTTGTCCCAGTTATTTTATCAGCTACACTATCAGTGACGTCTTTTGTAATTGATCCGCCTAAAAGATAAAACATCGCAATTAATCCAATAGTTAAAGGTAAAGCACTTAATGGGTTTCCGAAAACACTCCATGATGCAAGTATGCCTAATAATCCTCTTGGTATAGCTATCCAAAATTGATTTATAAACAAACGTTTTTTGAACCTTGGTGGTATCGAATAAGTAATCGTGAAAAACACAATTATAGAAGTAATCAAAAGAAATTCCAAGTTTATAATAAAAGCCAATCCAACTGCTAAAGTGTATAAAACAAAAGTTGTGATAATTGATTCTCTTTTTGATATCAAACCTTTAGGTATAGGCCGGTATGGTTTAGATATTTTATCCGAGTTTATATCTGTAATCTGGTTTAAAACATTTGAAGCACCATTTATCAAAGCCAATGATAAACTTGCTGGAAGAATCACTGTAAAAAACATAAAATAAAGATTTACTGAGATATCGTTATAAAAATAACTTGCTGCAATTATACACATTGATATAAATAATGGTGGAAGTAAAGTAAATGGTCTAATCAGGTCTATAAAACCTCTAATCCTATTTTTCATCATAAGATTTTAACACCTTCATAGAAATTTATTTTTCAATAAATATAAAGATTGTTTAACAACTGTTATCAA
>CAYMOC010000008.1:0-10876 GCA_964391965.1 uncultured Thermoplasmatales archaeon
TTATGAAAAATAATGAAATTCTTGTTGTAGAAGATGAAAGAATAGTTGGAAAAGATATTCAGAATACATTGCAGGAATTAGGTTACTCTGTTTTTCCAGTTGTATCAACTGGTGAAGAAGCAATAAAAAGTGTAGAAAAAAACCGTCCTGATCTTGTTTTAATGGATATCAAACTTAAGGGAAAAATGGATGGAATAAAAGCAGCTGAAGAAATCCATAAAAATTTTGATATCCCAATTATTTATCTTACTGCTTATGCTGATGAAGAAACAATAAATCGAGCAAAATTTACTTCAGCTAATGGTTATATAGTAAAACCTTTTGAAAAAAGAGAACTAAAATCCAACATAGAAATAGCTCTTTATAAAAATAAGATGGAACAAAAACTTAGGATTAAAGACCATGCTATTTCTTCATCAATAAATGGTATAGTTATAACTGATGTTTCGGGAAATATAGATTTTGTAAATGATTCTTTTATGATGATGTGGGGTTATAAAAACCGAGATGATGTTATAGGAAAACCACTTGTTCAATTCTGGAGATCGAAAGGAAAAACTGTTGAAATAATGGATATTTTACATAAAAAAGGTCGATGGTCTGGTGAATTAAAAGCAGAAAGAACAGATGGATCAACATTTGATACAATTCTCTCTGCGAATATTGTTAAAAATAAAGCAGATGAACCTGTTTGTATGATGGCTTCTTTTGTAGATATCACTGAACGGAAAAAAGCTGAAGATGAAATAATTAGAACAAAAAAATATCTTCAAAACATTATCGATAGTGCTTCAGAAATAATTATTTCTTTTAACAAAGATTTTAAAATAAGTGCATGGAATAAAACAGCTGAAAAAATCACTGGTTATAAAAAAAATCGAGTAATTGGTAAACATTTTTCAAAATTAAAAATATTTGAAGATTTTGAAAAATTATCAGATATGCTCAATTCTATAGTTGAAGATAAGAAAAATGTATCTGATGAAATTGTTATTAATACAAAGAATGGTGATAAAAGAATAATAAAGATTTCTTATTCAATTATTAAGGGCGAAAAAGATAGAAACAATGGTATTCTTTTTATTGGAAAAGATATAACCTATGAGAAAGATGCACATAGTAAATTATTGAAAGGAAATAGTTACCTTATATCTAATAAAAATAAGGATGAGGTTTTAGATTTTTTTTCTGATCTTATAAAACTAGGCTATAAAGGCTTATTTATAACAAGGAGGAATCCAAATAATCTGAATAATTATGATTTTTTATCAGATGTTGAAATAGTTATGTTAAATAATGATAAAAAATTTGGATACGAAAACGTTTCAAGTTTTAAAGATTTGATTTCAAAGATTGAAAGTTTTTCAAAAAATAATCAAAATTCTATTATTTTATTAGATAGAATTGATTATTTAATCACTCTTTTTTCTTTTGAGGAGTTATTGAAAAATTTGTATGAAATAAATAATTTTATTTCTAAAAATAAATCGATTTTTTTAGTACGTGTTAATCCTCTTCTTTTAGATGCTCAACAAATGGCTTTTGTCGAAGATGAGTTAAAGGTTTTACCTGGTCAGAAAGTTGAAGGTATAGAATTAGATGATGAATTATATGGGATTTTGAAATATATTTATCGGCAGAATCAAAAAAATTCTCTTGTTTATCATAAAAAAATAAAAAAAGAATTTTCTATAGTTGATGTAACTGCTACTAAAAGATTAAGTATGCTTGAGAATAAAAATCTTATTTTTATGCAGAAAAAAGGGCGTATTAAAACTATACATTTAACTGATAAGGGTCAAACTCTTCTAAATAAACGCGGGATTATTTGATAAATATTTTTTTTATTATTTTTCAATTAAAGTATTACTTGATTTGTTTAAAGTTTTTTTAAAGCTTTTTTAAAGTTATTTTAAAACGGTTTTTTAATATGATAAAATTATTCAATATTTCTGTAAAAGTAGATTTAATATTTAAGACAGGATGGGACTGCTATAAATAAAATGTTAGTCTATCTCCAATGCGGTTAACATTATTTTTTTCAGTTCCCAGCCTCTTAAATATTAACTGATAAAAAAACCGCTTTGAAGGTGTGGAAGTTTAGTCCACATTAGTACAAATATGATGGGATGTAGTTAGATGTTTAACTACATGTTAAGAGAGAGTCTGTTTTATTTGTGTTTCTGTGGACTAAATTTGTTCATAAATCCAAAGAAGCATTAAAAAATGTGTTGTCTTTGGATATTTCTAAAAAAAATCCCACCTTTTTAGCAAAAATCTGAGAAATAAATAATTTGAAAAATTTGGAATGGGATGCACTATGGCTGCTAAGCAGGTTAGTAAAGAAAAAAATAAGAAGGAAAATAAAAAAAACGCTGAAGATATCGAAAAAATAAAAAATGAAATCAAAGCGATAAATGAATCTCAAGCTGTCATCGAATTCGAAATGGATGGCACTATTATTAAAGCAAATGACAATTTTTTAAACGTGGTGGATTACACTTTAGATGAAGTTAAGGGTAAACATCATAGTATGTTTGTAGATTCAAAATATGCTTCTAGTGCAGAATATAAAAAATTCTGGCAGGATCTAAACAAAGGGATACCTCAACAAGATGAGTTTAAACGTATCGGAAAGGGTGGTAAGGAAGTCTGGATAAGAGCCACTTATACCCCTATAAAAGATAACGAGGGGAATCCTTTCAAAGTAGTAAAATATGCTACTGATGTTACTGAGCAGAAGCTTAAAAATGCTGATTATCAGGGTCAGATTAAAGGTATTAATGAATCACAAGCGGTTATAGAGTTTAACCCTGATGGTACTATTATTCGTGCTAATGATAATTTCTTAGATGTAGTTGGTTATACTTTAGATGAAGTTAAGGGTAAACATCATTCGATTTTTGTAGAACCTGATTATAAAAATTCCCCTGAGTATGCCCAATTCTGGGAGTCTTTGAATCGTGGTGAAGCACAGGTTGATGAGTTTAAACGTATCGGAAAGGGCGGTAAAGAGGTATGGATCCAGGCATCATACACTCCTATTAAAGATATGGATGGTAATGTGTTTAAAGTCGTCAAGTATGCTACTGATGTTACTGAAACAAAAGAAATAGCAAAAAAACTAGGTGAGATGGCTGGTCAATTTTCATCATCAGCCGAGGAACTCAGCAGTTCAGCTGAGGAAGTAAATGCATCCGTTGAGCAGACCTCTTCAACTATTCAACAGATAGCTGAAGGTGCTAATACTGCTGCTAATCAAACCAATATTGTTCTTGATGAAAGCAAAAAAGCAGGAGACGCAGCTGAAGACGGTCAGAAAGCCTCTGGTGAAGTTGAACAAAAAATGGAGCTTATTAAAACCACTACTGAGGATGGAGCTAAAAAAATAGCAGCACTGGGTGATAAAAGTAAAGAAATCGGAAACATAGTTGATACCATTAATCAAATATCCGAACAAACCAATCTTCTTGCATTAAATGCTGCAATCGAGGCAGCTCGGGCTGGTGAAGCAGGACGCGGTTTCGCAGTGGTTGCTGACGAGGTCCGTAAACTTGCTGAAGAATCCGGTGATGCAACCAAACAAATCCGTGAACTAATCGAAGGTATACAGGGAGAGATAGATGGTGCTGTTAAAAGCATGGATGATAACACCCGACAGGTAGAAGAAGGAAGCAAAGGAGTAAGTGATGCAGTAGAGGCCTTTAAAGCAATGCCACCGATTGTTGAAGCAGTTAGTAAGGCAGCAAATGAAGTTGCATCTGTCACACAAGAAAACGCATCTGGTAGTGAAGAAGCAAGCTCTGCAATGCAGCAGGTATCTGCATCTATGCAGCAAGTAACAAGTAGCGCTCAAGAACTATCCGGAGGGGCAGGAGAACTCAATCGTCTATCTAAAATGCTAAACAATCAAGAATTAGATGATGATGATTTCAAAACAAATCAATCTCAACAAAACATAAACGAATCTAATAAACCAAAAACGAATAATAATACAAATAATAACAATAATCAATCTACAAATAACAAACCAAATAATAACTCAAACACAGGAGATAAAAACTAAAAAAATCATCATTTTGGAGGGAAAAATTTATGCCAACTGGTATAGAAAAACAAACTGCTCGTGACCGAGCGTTAAATGAACAACAACTAGTTGTTTTCAAAGTCGCAAATGAAGAATTCGGAGTGGATATCAACGAAGTAAAAGAAATCATTCGTTGGGAAGAAGTAACACGAATACCCAACTCCCCCCCTTATATTAAGGGTGTCATTAACCTTAGGGGTAGTATAATCGTTGTTAATGATCTAGCAATGAAACTTGGGATGCCTTCTAAAAACATAGATGATGACACACGAATTCTTGTTGTTGAAGTAGGGGATAACACTGTAGGCATGGTTGTGGATAGTGCTACAGAAGTACTAAGACTCCCGGGTGAAAAAATCAAAGAAGCACCCAGTATAGTAACTGATAGCATTGATACTAACTATATTGAAGGCGTAGGTGTTCTTGATGAAAAACGACTGCTAACACTTTTAGATCTTGGAAAAGTACTCGAATCAGCAGATTACAATAAAATAGCAGCAGTTCAAAAATCAGCAGTTGAAACTTCAAAAAATGAAAAAACTAATGATGACAAAACCGAAGATAAAAAAACTGATAAATCTAAAAAAGAAGACACAGAGAAAAACAAGAAGGATTCAGATAAAAAAGACGATAAAAATTCAAAATCTGACAAGGAATCAAAAAGTAAATCTAAAAAAGAAGACAGTAGTAAATCGAGTTCTAAAAAAACCTCAAGTTCATCTAATAAATCCAGTAAAAAAGATGATGATAGTAAAAAATCAGGTAAAAACAAAAAATAAATCTTTTATATTTTTTTTTAAACTTTTAAAAAAACAAAATTTTATTGATAACTACAACAAAATTCTTAATAGCCTATTAGATATGATAAAATATGAGTTGTCCATTGTATGAAGACTATACTCGTAATTGCATAAAGAAATTCAAAGAAATTGTAAATATCACCAGTTTTAAAATATGCGATTCAGAAAACTACAAAGAATGTCTATTTTATATAGCTATACAAACACCAGAAAAAAACTGTAAATATTCAGATAATTGCATTAAAACATTTTTCGAATCCCTTAAAGAAAAATCATTAATTGATGTAAAATATTTTATTCAAACCGGGAAGAAATATTGTCTTGATATCGAAAATAGAAAAAAATGTGCAAGATACAAAAGATATGAAACTGATAAAAAAACAATAACAAATTTACTTCCAGATGGAACAATTATTGAAAGTAATTAATCACAATTCTTTTTTTGCATAAAAACTATAAGTAAAAACTTGTTTAAAATCATCAGAAACAAACAATTTTAATAAAGGTTTTTGTTAAATATGCTTAATGAATATAAAGCAACTTGCAGGGAATGTAACACATCTTTTGATGTTTTATATGGACGTAAAACCAAAACAGAATCACATGAAGTATACTCATGTCCAGAATGTAAAAACTTGTTTTCACTTTCTAATCATGAAGAACTAAAATGCCCGGATTGTGGAGAAAAAAAAGAATTCCTACGTTATAATCTTCATAAAGATGAAAACATGAAATATTACAAAAAAATGCATGAAAAAGAACTCCTGTCAGATGAAAAATTTGAAACACTAAAATCCTATTGGGAAAAAATGTACTGCAACCAATGTCCAAAATGTGGAAAAGATACTCTTGAATGGCAAATAATAGAAAATCTAAACCCACAAGTTTACCGATAAAAAAAGTTTTATTTTACTGAAAAGTCTTATATTTACTGTTTCTATTAACTAGTCTTGTTTAATCTTATGGGAGAGAGCATTCAAGACTGGAAAAATTCTTTTGATTCACTAGAAGATATAATGATAATAATCAACAAAGATTACACTATCGAAAAAATAAACAAGAAAGGATTAGAACTCTTAGGTAAAAAAGAAAAAGACGTCGTAGGTTGTAAATGCTATGAAATCATTCATAATGTCGACGGGCCTGGTGATTACTGTCCTTTTAAAAAAACTCTTGAATCAAAAAAAGTAGAATCAACAGAAAGATACGAAAAAGTTTTTGATAAATATTTCTCAATAAAAAGCTCACCAATTTTTAATCCAAAAGGTGAGATTGTTAAATTTGTTGATTTGATGAGAGATATAACAGAACGAAAAAAAGTTGAAAAAAGAAATCGTTTTTTTGCAGCGATTGTCGAATCATCAAATGATGCAATTATTGGTAAATCACTAGATGGAACAATCAATAGTTGGAATGCTGCCGCTGAGCAAATCTATGGATATGCTGAACGAGAAATTATTGGGAAAAATATCTCGATTCTTTTTCCAAAGAAGAAGAAAAATGAAATATCACAAATATTTAACAGGATTCGCAAAGGAGAAAAAATTAATCATTTTGAAACAATTAGGAAAACAAAACAAGGGGTTAACAAATTTGTTTCACTTGCAATATCTCCAATTAAGGATGAAAACGGGGAGGTAATTGGAGCATCAACAATTGCTCGCGATATTTCAAAAAATAAAGAAATTGAAAAAAATTTAAGGCAAAGTGAAGAAAGATATCATTCTATTTTTGAAACAACCGGTACAGCTACTAGTATTTTTGGTGATAATAGAGTTATTATTAGATGTAATAATGCTTTTGAAAGATTAAGTGGTTATTCAAAAAAAGAAATTGAGAAAAAAATGAGTTGGGATGATTTTATACCTGATCCTGATAGAAAACGCATGATGAAATATCATAAGCAAAGAAGCAAAGGTACAGGAAACCCTCCAAATGAATATGATTGTAATTTTATCAATAAAAAAGGTGAATTAAAAACTGTTCATGTAAAAATCTCTGTTATGCCTTATAATAAAGAAAGAGTTTTTTCACTTCTGGATATATCTGATAGAAAAAAAAATGAAGAAAAAATTAAAAAATCTTTGAAAGAAAAAGAAACCCTGCTTAAAGAAGTTCATCATCGAGTGAAAAATAATTTACAAATAGTTAGTACCATGCTTAAACTACAATCTGATTTTATAGATGATGAGAACTTGTTAGATAAATTTAAAGAAAGTCAGAATAGAATTCAATCAATAGCTTTAGTGCATGAACGTTTATACAAATCAGAAGATCTTTCAAAAATAAATTTTGATGATTATTTAAGAGATTTCATGGTAGATATTGTACATTCTTACAAAGATAAAAAAAAGAGTATAGATTGGAGATGTAATTGTAAAAATATTTCTTTAAATGTTAGCACTGGCATAACATGTGCATTAATAATTAATGAGTTGGTTTCAAATTCTTTTAAACATGCATTCTCAGAAAAAAATCAAGGAAGAATAGATATAGAATTATATTATGAACATGGAGGGCAATATATTTTAAAGGTAAAAGATGATGGTAAAGGATTACCCAAAAATTTTGATATAAAAAGATGTTCCTCTCTAGGTTTGCAACTGGTAGATAATCTTGTAAACCAATTTAATGGTATAATAAAATATTACAATGATAACGGGGCTGTTTTTGAAATAGTATTTAAAGAAATAAGTTGAAAAAAAATAAGATTTTGATTTAGTGAAAAGATGATGAAAAAAAATAAGATTTTGATTGTTGAAGATGAGTCCATTGTTTCCATGGGTTTAAAACAAGATTTAAAAAAAATCGGTATTAATGTATCAGGTATAGCATCTACTGGAAAACAAGCTATTAAACAAGCAGAAAAAACAAATCCTGATTTAATTCTAATGGATATAAAGCTAAAAGGGAAGATGGATGGGATCCAAGCTGCAGAAAAAATAGTAGAAAAATATGACATTCCTATAATATATCTAACTGCCTATGGTGATAACAAAACACTTCAAAGAGCTAAAATAACAGAACCCTACGGATATATAATTAAACCCTATAAGGAAAGAGATCTGAAGGTATCAATAGAAATGGCTCTTTATAAAAAACAGATTGAAGAAGAAAGAGTCATAAGAAATAGTGCAATAGAAGCTTCGTTAAATGGAATAGTACTGGCTGATATGCATGGAAATATTACTTTTGCAAATCAATCTTTTCTTGACATGTGGGGGTATAAAAATGAGGAAGAAGTTTTAGGTAAACCAATTTTTTCTTTCTGGCATGGAAAAGGAAAAACCGTGGATATGATAGATGAACTATTAGACAATGGTTCTTGGACTGGAGAGATGACTGCTGAAAGAAAAAACGATGAACATTTTGATGTCCAGATAGGTGCTACCGTAGTTGAAAAAAATAAAAAAGATCCTGTATGTATGATGGCATCTTTTGTAGATGTTACAGAAAAAAACAAAGCAGAAAGAGAAGTTCAAAAAACAAAAAAACATTTACAAAACATAATCAACAGTGCATCAGAAATAGTAATCTCTTTTGATACTGAAAAAAAAATATCTTTATGGAATAAAACTGCTGAAAGAGTCACAGGTTTAAAACAAAATAAAACATTAGGCAGACCTATCAAAGATTTTGATTTTTTAGAAAAAAAAGAGGATTTTATTACATATGTTGATAAGATTTTAAATGAAGGGACTTCATTTAACGAAGAAATATTTTTGAATGATAAAAATGGTGTACCACGAATTATCAATATGTCTTTTTCGACTTTGAAAAGTGAAAAAAATGAACCTGTCGGCGCTCTTGTTATCGGTAAAGATGTAACACATGAAAGAGAAACTCATAACAAAATAAAACAAGGTCATAGCTATTTTATTTATGAAAAAGACATCTCTAAATCTTTAAATCTTTTAACAAATTTAGAAAAAAATGGTTATAATCTTTATGTTATTTCTAGGAAAAACCCTGATTTAATTAAAAGTATGTTACCTCCTTTAGATATAAAGACAGGGTTATTAGGTAGCAAAACCTCTAAAAAAAATGTTTTTTCTAATTTAGATGACCTTAAATATAGTGTTAAAGATTTTTGTAAAAAAAATAAAAAATCGTTGGTTTTTTTAGATGGCCTTCATTTTTTTATGGTTAAATATGCTTTTTATGATGTGATCAGTTCTTTTTTTGAAATAGTGGATGAAATTGAGGAAAATAATGCTGTTTTTTTATTAAATTTGGATCCTGATCTTTTGGATACAAAACAAAAAGCTATTGTTGAAAATGAGCTTGAAATGTTACCTAGTCAAAAATTGGATAATATTAAACTTGAGGATAATCTCTATAATATTTTGAGTTATATACATGAGCAGAATAGGAAAAATTCTTTGGTTTCATTAAAAAAGATTACTAGGCGATTTAATATTGTTTATTTTACTGCTAATAAAAGATTAAAAGTTTTGGAATCTAAAGATTTGATTTTTACCAAAATGGATGGTAATTATAAAACTATTCATATTACTAAGAAGGGTGAATCTCTTTTGAATAAAAGGAATACTATCTAATCCCAAAAAACCATATTTTTATAATGCTTTTATAATGCTTTTATAATGCTTTTAAAATATACTTTTATATGAAAACATAGTTTTTGCATACAATAGAAATCTACTTTGGAGGGACATAAAAAGGGATGTATCTGCCAAAATCTAATTTAATATTTATCTTCAAAGCGGTTTGAATTAATTTTAAATTATTTGGAAGGCACATCCCTCTTTTTATGTCTATAGAATGTACTCTGAATTATATAATGATGGAGAGATTGTAGGATGGGAAAAAGCAAAAAATCAAATAAAAAAAATACAAAGAAAAATGTAAGTGAAAATGTTAATGACTCTCATGTTCAAAAAGAACTAGATGAGTACAAAGATTTTGCTAGGAAGATAAACACGGTTATATCAAATATAGCCAAAGGTAATCTTAATGTCAATGTTGAGGGTGCTTATGATGGCGAGATGAAATCAATCCAAGACAACGTAAACTCAACTGTAACAGTTCTTCAAAATTTATTAAGCGAAGCAGATATGCTTAAAAATGCTGCGATAGAGGGAAAACTTGAAACACGAGCAAATGCAAAACAGTTTAAAGGTGATTTTAAAGAATTTGTAAACGGCATAAATGGAACATTAGATGCAGTTATTGGTCCATTAAATGTTGCAGCTGAATACGTTGATCGTATTAGTGCTGGTGACATACCTGAAGAGATCACGGATAACTATAACGGTGATTTCAATGAGATAAAAAATAATCTTAACAAGTGTATTCGTGCTGTGAATGGTCTTGTGGATGAAGCAGGTATGTTGACTGATGCTGCGGTTGAGGGTAAACTTGAAACTCGTGGTGATGCTGAGAAGTTTGGTGGTAAATGGGCTGGTATTGTTACTGGTGTGAATGAGTGTCTTGATGCTGTTATTGGTCCTTTGAATGTTACTGCTGAGTATGTTGATCGTATCAGTAAGGGTGATATCCCTGAAAAAATAACAGATGATTACAATGGTGATTTCAATGAAATCAAGAATAATTTGAATGCATGTATTGATGTTATGAATGGTCTTCTTGATGAAACTGATAAACTTATTGATGCTACTAAAGAAGGAGCTCTTCAAACTCGTGGTGATGCTGATAAATTCGAAGGCGGCTGGGGTAAACTTGTCGGTGGTGTAAATGATCTTATTGAGGCGTTTGTTAAACCTATTAATGTTACTGCTGATTATGTTGATAAGATTTCCAAAGGTGTTATTCCTGAAGAGATCACTGATGAATACAAAGGTGATTTCAATAAAATTAAAGGTAATTTGAATAGCACTGTGAAGATGATGCGTGAGCTTCTTGAGGAAACTGATAAGATTGCTACTGCAGCTGTTGAAGGTAAACTTGAAACGAGAGCTAACGCAGATCTCTTCCAAGGAGGATGGAATCAACTAGTAGATGGAGTCAA
>CAYMOC010000008.1:10976-34793 GCA_964391965.1 uncultured Thermoplasmatales archaeon
GAGCTAACGCAGATCTCTTCCAAGGAGGATGGAATCAACTAGTAGATGGAGTCAACCAAACCCTTGATAGAGTAATAGAACCAGTAAACGAAGCAGCAGGTATTCTAGATTATTTAGCAAAAGGAGATCTAACACATAGAGTAACAGGTGACTATAAAGGCGATCACGCAAAAATTAAAAACAGTCTCAACCAAACAATAGACAGTCTAACAGATAAAATATCAAACATAAATGATAACACAGGAATCCTATCATCTTCTGCAGAAGAAATGTCATCATCAGCAGAAGAAGTAAACGCATCTGTTGAACAAACATCTTCAACAGTTCAACAAATGGCAGAAGGAGCAAACAGCGCAGCTGAACAATCCAATAGAGTAATAGAAGAAACCAAAAAAGCAGGAGCAGCAGCAGAAGAAGGACAAAAAGCATCCGGTGAAGTAAGCTCGAAGATGAGTGTAATAAAAACCACAACCGAAGAAGGCGCACAAAAGATATCTGCATTAGGTGAAAAAAGCAAAGAAATAGGAAAAATTGTTGATACAATAAATCAAATCAGTGAACAAACTAACCTTTTAGCTCTTAATGCAGCAATAGAAGCCGCTCGTGCAGGAGAAGCAGGACGAGGTTTCGCAGTAGTTGCTGACGAGGTACGTAAACTAGCAGAAGAAAGCGGAGATGCAACACAACAAATAAATGACTTAATCGTAGGAATACAAGGAGAAATAGAAGACTCCGTAAAAAGCATGGATCAAAACACCAGGCAGGTAGACGAAGGAAGTAAAGGCGTAGATGATGCTGTTAAAGCTTTCGAAGCATTACCTCCTATAGTACAAGCAGTAGATGCTGCGGCAAACGAAGTAGCATCAGCTGCACAACAAAACGCTTCAGGAAGCGAAGAAGCAAGCTCAGCTATGCAAGAAATATCTGCATCCATGCAACAAGTAGCAAGCGGAGCACAAGAATTAACAGATGTAGCAATGGAACTGTCTAGCATAGTTAATGCTTTCAAAATAGATACATCTCAAACGCAAGATAATACAACAAAAAAAGCATCAGCTAAAAAAGCTGATGCTAAAACATCTAATACAGAGGATACAAAGACAAAGGAGAAAAAATAATTTACCCGGAGGTTAGATAAATATGCCTGTTGGAACAGAAAATAAAAGGGGTACAAAAACAAGAAGTGTTGATGACCATCAGCTTGTAGTTTTCAAAATCGCAAATGAAGAATTTGGAGTAGATATAAATGAAGTAAAAGAAATCATAAGATGGACAGATGTAACCCGTATACCTAGCACCGAATCATACATAAAAGGAGTCATAAATCTCCGTGGAAACATAGTAGTTGTTAACGACCTAGCAATGAAACTAGGTCTACCATCAAAAGAAATAGATGACGAAACACGAATACTAGTAGTAGAAGTAGGAGAAAACAACACCGTAGGAATGGTCGTAGATAGTGCTACAGAGGTACTGAGATTAGATGGAGAAAAAGTAAAAGCACCACCTGAAATGGTGATTCAGGGAATAGATCAACAATATATAGATGGTGTAGGAGTCCTTGATGAAAAAAGACTGCTTACATTACTTGATCTTGCAAAAGTAATGAAATCTCAAGATTACGAAAAAATACTAAAAGCGCAAAAAATAGCAGAACAAAACATAAAGAAAAAAGAAAAAAAATCTAAAACAGATAAAAAAGAAGAACACAAACCTACGAAAAAAGAAGAAAAAACAGAAGAAAACAAAAAAAATGATGATACAGAAGAAAATAAAGAAAACAAAGACATAAAAGACGGATTAAATAAAGAACACCCTAAAAAGGATGCACCAAAAAAAGAATTAAGCGATAAATCTGACTCAAAAACAAAAAACAAAAAATCCTCATCAGATGAATCAACAAAAAAAGAAGAAACAAAAAACAACACCAAAAAATCTGACTCAAAAACAAAAAACAAAAAATCCTAAAATCATTTTTTTTATAATCAAAAAAACTGCCAAAAAAATCACTAAAAAAATAATTTATATACAAAAAACACTTTTTATCAACTTAAATTAAACAAAGAATCTCTGATAAACCTAGCGGCATTCTCAGTTATAGGGATACCATGACCCGGATAAATAATTTTAACATCTAAACGAGCAAGTTTCTTAAGATAAAAAACAGTCTTCTCACCATTATGATCTCTAATAGAAATATTGATATTAGTATCACCTGTAAACAAAATTTTTTGTTTTGATTCCCATAAACAAATAGAATCAGATGTATGCCCAGGTGTATGAATAACCTCTAAATATCTCTCACCAGCTTTAACAAGCATACCCTCTTTTAAAACATCATCAACATATTTTTCATCATGGAAAGCTAAAACTTTACAATCATACAATTCTTTAATCTTAGAAGCCATAAAAGTATGATCATAATGATTATGAGTCAAAATAATCTTTTCAACCTTTTTTTTACCAACACCAGAATTAAAATTTTTAATTTTTTCTAACACAGACCTATCTCTTCCTGCATCTATCAAAACATTAACATCATCAATAGCATTCCAATCTCCTCTAATAAAATAAACATTAGAAGTATAAACATCAGAATCCTTTGTAAGATTGTAAACCTTCACAAATTTTTTCTCCTAAAAAGATTTATAATTTTTTCATCCAAGTTCTAAGTTCACCAGACCACTCATAACCCATTTTTTCCCAGAAACCTTTAGCATCAGCCATAACAGAAGTTGCATAAACCTTTTTCATACCTGTCTCCTTAGCTTTCTCTTCAATATAAGATAAAAGTTTTTTTCCAAGTTTATTGCCTCTATAATCATTATCAATTTTCACCCATCCAATCGCTACAGATTTATCTGGTAATTTACCATGACTCAAAGTTTTTTTCTCATTAATACAAAAATCAACATTAGCAGTACCAATAACCTTCCAATCATCCATCTTATCATGAATACAAAATAAAATATTAGAATCCAAATTACTACTATCATCCAAATCCTTATTTTGAGATATTCCTCTTAATCTATTAAGAAAAATATCTTTATAAGATGACGATTCCAAATCAATTTTATCACCAATTTTCATGACATCCACCAGATCAGCAATCAAAGAAATACTAACCAAATATAATAATCATTTTTTTTGATAGATTTGACCTTTTTCAGTAACCTTTTCAAATAAAGAAGATAATTCAGCCGGTAAATTTTGTGTTCTCTCCATAGCCAAATAACCCTCTGAAGAAAGAGCCCTATGAAACATATTAATCACTTTAACCCTCTGAGTTTTATTAAAATGCATAAGAACATTTTTACAAAGTATCACATCAAAACCTCTTCTAATCTCATTTAAAGACAATAAATCATGTTGTTTAAATTCAACAGAATTTTTAATCTCAGGGATTATTTCATATTTTAAACCATTATCCAAAGGCCTAAAATAATTAGCCAATATCTCAGATTCAACTCTATTTACCATTTCTTTAGGATAAATACCTTTTTTAATTGTTTCACCAAAATTACCAGTAGTATTATCTATATCTGTAGCAAAAATTTTTAAACGCCTAAATGCAAAATGACCAAGATTTTCTTTTAATTTAATAGCAAAAGTATAGGGTTCTTGCCCTTCAGAACAACCTGCACTCCATATGTTAATGTACCTTTTAGATCTTATTTTTGGAATAACAATCTCGATTATTAAATCCATCACAGCGACATCTCTAAAGAAATACGAAAAACCCAATGCATCACCATCCACCTAATTTTTAAAAAAATAATAGTTTAAACGAATTAAAACATTTCCCTTGTTTTCTTCTAAAAAATATGTTAAAAATATGAAACCATTTATAAACACTCAAAATATTAACTATTTAAATATCTGAGGAGGGTAATAAAGTATATGACGGGTTCAGAGGATATTGACGAAATTTTTTCTCATATAAATAAAATAAAATCAGAATACAAAAAAATGTATCAAAAAGATGAAGATACAGACTTATTTGAAGAACCCAAAAACATGTCTGATTTTGATGAAGAAACAGTTATGGTATTAGATGAAAAACCATTAACTGAAAACTTAGAAATTCAACATGAAAAAACCCAGGATTATGAAGAAAAATTATCCTTTTATGAAGCTGAGTTAAATGAAAAAAATCAACAGATCCATGAAATAACTAAAGAACTGCAAGATAAGAACTCTTTGATTGAAGAACATGTTTTTGAAATTGAAAGACTTAGAACCCATTTATTTGATAAAAACAATGAATCAGTTTTTTCTGAAAAAAAATTAACAGATTTAGAAAAAAAGATCAACCAAAAAGATGATGAATTGTCTTTATTGAAAAATCAACTGCAGGAAAAAACAGACAAATTAGATTTTTTAAAACAAGAACTTGAAAGAGTAAATGATGATTTTTCAAGAAAAGAAGAAAAATTTGAGCGTATTAGAAAAAGAAATGAACGGGATAGAAAGAGAATCCAACATAAAAATAAAAAGATTAGAGAACTAAAACAAGAACTTAAGAAAATCAAAAATACATCTAATGAAACCACTCAAAATGAAGTAAAAACAAGTGAAGATTTTATAGTTGATGAAACTGATGAATTTGATGTTGAAGAAAATGATGATTTTTCAGAGAAAACATTTGTCGAAGAATCAGAAATAACTGATGAATCTGAAATAGTTCTATCGGATGAAACACAAGTATCAGCTCTTAAAGATCCGACTGAAGATTCTATAGGTGAACAAATCGAGAAAGTAGAATCTGTTACTATGATGACTGATAAAGATGATCTGATGAGTTTATCTGAACGTATGAACCAATTTCAACAGGATTTAAACTCTTTGGATTTACCAGATTTATCCTCTGGTGTTTGTGATATTTGTGGTGAAGAAATTGAGCTTGAAAAAAATCTTTCAGGGCTTGTGGTTGCTGAAAAATTTTTTGCTTGTGAAACCTGCTGCAAGGAATCATCTAAAGAAAATCTTTCAGATTGGACTAAATCTAAAATGGGTAAACCTAGCGATATACGCCCTATAGGTTTATGGCTTACTCAGGAAAAAAACAAGCAAAGATCTATTCGTGGAAACATCAAATTGTGACTATATTTTACCTATTTTTATCTAATATTTTACCTTAACTATTAAATAGAAGTATTTTATTTATTATATTGGATTTGCTTCAAAAAATAATGAGGCGATGGGATAAAACTTTACACAAACTCAAAAATATTAACTAATTTATATAAAAAAATAAATTGGTTTTTCAAAAAACCTTAAGGATGGGATCACAAAAACCTATGGCTGAAGAAAATATACTTTTAGAAAAAACCAGAGTCAAATTCATAGACTCTCTTCCTGAGCCATTAAATAATCCCAAAAAGGACTGGAAACAAGGAAACTTCCTTATAACAAATGAAGAAATACAATTAATCCCAGATGACGGAGACAACTCAACTATTAAACTAACAGATGTATCAGATGTAGGAAGAAAAGTAAAACTAGGAAAACTAGCACTCGGTGCATCAAGAATAATAGCAATTGATCATAAAAATGAAAACCAAAACTCAATATCATTAATATCAACAGCAGATCAACAACATGAAACAACACTAAAAAAAGTAATTTTAAAATCGATAATTGACAACTCAGATATCGAATTCGTATCACCCTTCAGCCAAGGAGGAAAAATACTTTTTGATAAACAACCAGTAAAAGGCACAATATCTGTTGAAGAAAACATGTTACAACTAACCTCAGAATGGCTAGGTAAAAAACAAAACGAAAACATAGACATACTAAACGTTGATGATTTCGACAAAAGCATAGATCAATCAAAAAAAGGATCACTAACACTAAAATACCAGAAAGAAGGAATAGTAATCTCCACACTCATAAGTTCTAATGAAAAACTAATAAATCTTTTAGAAAAATATGTCAAAATCCTAAAAGGAATAACAGATGAAGACGAAGAAGAAATAGATCTTGATGACAAACAATTCATGCTACTACAAATGATGTACAGCAGCGATATAAACGCAGAAGATGCAATGGAAATGCTAGGAGTAGACCTCCCAGGTCTAGAAAAAATCGTACAATCACTAGTTCAATACAAACTACTAGCAGTATCTGGAGATGATGAATTTAAATTAACAGAAAAGGGCACAAAATATATAGTAGCCCAAATGAAAAAAAACATACAAAATGCATAAACAAAAAAAAATGGAGTATAAAAAAATAAGAACCACGAGGAGGGAAATATGGGAAAAAAAGTACTATTAGTAGACGACACAAAATTTATGAGGATGATGCTTGCAAACATCCTTAAACCAAAAGGCTACGAAATCGTAGCTGAAGCATCAGATGGACTTGAAGCCGTAGATAAATACAAAGAACATAAACCAGACATAGTAACCATGGATATCGTCATGCCAAACATGAACGGAATAGAAGCTGTAAAAAACATAACAGCTGAAGATGGAAACGCCAAAGTCATAATGGTTACAGCAGTAGGACAAGAATCCAAAGTCAAAGAAGCAATACAAGCCGGCGCAAGAGGTTATATCGTAAAACCATTCCAAGCACCACAAGTCCTAGAAGAGGTACAAAAAGTACTAGGATAGTCCCCAATCCAACCTTTATTCTAAGGAGTGAAATAAGTGACTATTCGAGTCCTAGTTGTAGATGATTCAGCTTTAATGCGAAAAATGATTAAAGATATTCTAAATTCTGATCCTTTAATCGAAGTTGTAGATATATCCTACAACGGGGAAGATGCAGTTAAAAAAGCAGAAAAATACAAACCAGATATAATAACCATGGATGTTGAAATGCCCGTAAAAAACGGCATAGAAGCAACCAAAGAAATCATGGAAAAAAACCCCACACCTGTTCTAATGTTAAGTGCTCTAACACAAAAAGGAGCAGATGTAACACTAGATGCATTAGAAGCAGGAGCAATAGATTTCATATGTAAACCATCAGGATCAATCTCTACAGACCTTGATGAAATAGGAAAAGACATCATAAAAAAAGTAAAATCAGTAGCCAGAGCCAACGTTGAAACCAAACAAAAAATAATAACTGCATCTACACCAACACATAAAAAACCTGTAACCGGCAGGAAAATAAACACACTAATAGTAGACGATTCACCCTTTTTTATAAAAACAACTACAGACATCATAAAAAGTCATCCAGATATAAAAATAATAGGAATCGCAGAAAACGGACAAGAAGCCTATGAAAAATACCTACAACTCAAACCCGATGTAATACTAATGGATATTGAAATGCCAGAAATGAGTGGTGTAGAAGCTACACATAAAATCCTAAAAGAATCATTTGTACCAATAATCGTGTTCAGCGGAAAAACAGCAGATGAAATGCAAGATGTAAAAACCGCATTAGAACTCGGAGCAGTAGACTTTTTAGCAAAACCCTCAGAAAACATGTCAATGCATTCAATCTCACAACTACTAATACAAAAAATAAGAGAAGCCAGCAGACAGAAAAAAACAAGTACATTAGGAAAAACTTCTGAACAAATACTAGTAATAGGCTCAAGCACAGGAGGTCCTCAAACACTAACCAAAGTAATACCTCATCTACCAGCAGATATACCAGCGGGTGTTCTAATAGTACAACACATGCCACCAGTTTTCACAAAAAGCCTAGCAGAAAGACTAGATAAACTATCAGAAATCACAGTAAAAGAAGCAGAAGAAGGAGACGAAATAAAACCAGGTCTAGCACTAATAGCACCTGGAAACTACCATATGAAAATAGAAGAAACCACAATAAAAGGAATGAAAAAAAGAATTATAAAACTAAACCAAGAAGACCGAATACATGGAGTAAGACCCGCAGTAGATGTAACATTTGCATCAGCTGCAAACATTTATGGAAAAAACACAACCGCTGTAATTCTTACCGGGATGGGACAAGATGGAGCAAACTCAATGGGCTTAATCAAAGCCAAAGGCGGCTACACTATAGCTCAAAACGAACAAACATCAATAATTTTTGGAATGCCACAAGCCGCAATAAAACTAGGAGTAGTAACTAAAATCCTACCATTAAACATGATTCCATCTCATATAACCAAAATATTAAAAAACCCTGTTAGAGAGGCAAAAAATGTCTGAATACAAAGATATGTTTGTTGAAGAAGCAAGAGAACATCTTGATACATTAAATCAAACACTAGTAGATTTTGAAGAAAACCCTGAAGATAAAGAAGCATTAAACCAAATCTTCCGTGCAGCACACACATTGAAAGGAATGGCTGCTGCTATGAACTATGAAAAAATACAGGAACTATCACATAAAACAGAGGATACCCTAGATTTAGTGAGAAACAAGGAACTAGATGTATCAACAGATTTAGTAGACTTAATTTTCGACTGTTTTGATGGCCTTGAAAAAATGGTAGAAGACATCGCAGATTCAGATGCTACAGATTTTAATATCGATGATTTAGTTGAAAAACTAAAAGATCACATGGAAAACACAGGGAATAAAAACAAAAAAAGTAAGAAAAAACAAAAAAACAAAAAAACAAAAAAAGAAACAAAAAATAAAAAATTAAAACTAAACAAAAAAACAGAAAACAAAGTTTTTAAAGAAATAAAAAACGGAAAAAACGCTTTCAATCTTAACATAGAAGTTGATGAAAAATGCCAGATGAAATCAATAAGAGCATTTCTTCTCCTAAAAAAACTAGATGGAACCGGGGACATAGTTTATGCTAAACCAAAAAAGAAAGATATCGAAGATGGAAAATTCGATAATAACTTTGAACTAGTTTTTATCACAGATAACAACTATGAAAACGTTCAAGAATTAATAGGATCTGTTTCAGAAATATCATCTAAAGTAATCTCAGAAATAAAAACAGAAAATGATAAACTAGAACTAAAAGAAATAAAAGATGAAAAACCTGAAATAAAAAATGAAGAAAAAACAGAAACAGAAAAAATAGAAACAGATGATAAAAAAGAAATAAAAAATGATAAAAAAACAAACAACAAATCTAAAACATCTAAAAAAGGAAGCCAAAGCATAAGAGTAGAAATGAATCAACTCGATGATTTCATGAATCTAATAGGAGAACTAGTAATAAGCAAAGGAAGACTAGGTCAAATAGCAATGGATAACAACCTTGATGAACTCTCAGAAACAATAAACACATTTGACAGACTCACATCAGAACTACAAGACAAAATAATGAACATCCGAATGATTCCAATGAGCCATATATTCAACCGCTTCCCAAGAATGATAAGAGATCTCTCAAAAAGCAACAACAAAAAACTAAACCTAAACATCGAAGGAGAAGGAATAGAACTAGACCGTACAATATTAGATGAAATCGGAGATCCACTAGTACATCTACTAAGAAACTCAGTAGACCATGGAATAGAAACACCAGAAGAAAGAAAAGCCAAAGGAAAACCAGAAACTGGAAACGTAGATCTAATAGCTGAAAGAAAAAGAAACCATGTACTAATAGAAGTAAAAGACGATGGAAAAGGAATCGACCCTAGCCTTATGAAAAAAACTGCTGTAAAAAAAGGACTAAAAACACAAGAAGAAGTAGACAGAATGGATGACCAGGAAGCACTTAATCTACTATGGCTACCAGGTCTATCAAGCAAAGAAAAAATAACTAATGTCTCAGGCCGCGGTGTAGGAATGGACGTGGTAAAATCCACAATCGAAAAACTAAACGGCGCTGTGGAATTCACATCAGAAAAAGACAAAGGAAGCACATTCTCACTAAAACTACCATTAACAATGGCGATTTTTAAATCACTTTTTGTAGGAACAGAAAACGAAACCTATGCCATACCAATAAGTAACATAGTAGAAACCGTAAAATTAGACAAAAAAGAAATAAAAACAGTAAAAGGAACAAAAACCACTCTTCTAAGAAACGATGTACTACCACTAGTTTCCTTAGCAGAATTATTAGAAATAGAAAAACAAAAACAAGATGATAACAATCTTTTTGCAGTAGTAGTTCAGAAAGAAGAAAAAAAATATGGACTCGTAGTCGACCGGCTAATCGGAGAACAAGAAATAACCATAAAAAACGTCGGAGGAACCATGAAAAGAACCAAAGGCGTCGCAGGAGTAACAATAACCGGTGATGGCAGAGTAATCCTTGTATTAGATATAAACACGCTAATAAGATAAAAAAAAAATAATTTGGGTGAAAAAAAACCTATGGAAGAAATAAAATTAGATGAAGCACAAAAAGATGCATTAAAAGAAGTCGCAAACATTGGTGCTTCACATGCAGCAACGGCACTATCAAAAATGATAAACAAAGACATAGACATAGATGTACCAAAAATAGAGATAACACCCCTATCTGAAACCATAAACTGTGTAAAAGACGAAAAAATAGGCGTAGGAATATATCTACAAATAACAGATACACTACCCTCCTATGTACTTCTAATAATGCCCAAAGAAAGTGCTTTTGCACTAGCTGGACTTCTAACCGGTGAAAACGATGAAACAAAAAACATTTTATCAGAAATGGATCAATCAGCATTAAAAGAAGTCGCAAACATAATAATGTGCGCGTTTTTTGACAGCATAACAGCACTAATAGATGTCCCACTCGTACCAAGTCCACCAGCTTTAGCATATGATGAACCAGTAGCAGTAATGGACTATGTTCTAATACAAATCGGAGAAGTCGCAGACACCGCAGTAGTTTTTAATGCAAACCTAGAAGTAGAAAAAACCCAAAAAATCAACATAAACATGCTTCTCTTACCAGAACCCAAATCTGTAAAAGTATTACTAGAAAAACTAGGAATAGCCTGTGGCGAAAGCATAAAAGATGAGGTGTAATTTTATGCAAAAAATAATTTTAAACCCTGATCAAAAAGATGCACTGCAAGAAGTAGCAAACATAGGAGCAGCTCACGCGGCAACAGCATTATCAAAAATGACAAACAGAGAAATACAAATGGGTATACCCAAAGTAGAAGTAATACCCATAGAAAAAACAGTAGAAACCATGATGGATGAAGAAGTAATCACTGGTGTCTTCCTAAAAATAGAAGATGGAATACCACTAAACATTTTACTTCTATCATCAATTGAAAGCTCAATATCATTATCAAACATGCTTATGGGAAAAAACCCAGAAGAAACCAAAGATTATCTTGACGAAATGGATCAATCAGCTATGAAAGAAGTAGGAAACGTGATAATGTGCGCGTTTTTCGACAGTCTATCAGAACTACTAAATATTTCATTAATACCAGGACCACCAAACCTAGCTTATGACATGCCCGCAGCAGTACTAGACTATGTATTAATCCAACTAGGTGAAGTAGCAAATGAAGCAGTAGTATTCAGCTGCGATGTAAAAGAAGAACAAGGAAGCAACTTCAAACTAGATTTATTTTTACTACCCTCACCAAATTCAGTAAAAATAATGCTTGAAAAACTTGGAATGAATTAAAAAAAAATAATATTTAGAATAATATCGAGGAAAAAAATCATGTCCCAAATTGAAAATTTGAATAAAGACCAACTTGATGCATTGCAAGAAACCGGAAACATAGGCTGCTCTCACGCGGCAACAGCTGTTTCAAACATGATAGGAAAAACAGTAAACATATCAGTCCCACAAATCAAAGTAGAAAAAACACAAAATTTAGACAATATTTTCCTGTCTATGTTCGGAGATAAAAAAATCATAGGAGTATACCTAGAACTAACAGATGAATTCCAAGGAAGCATCCTAATGCTTTTTACAAAAAAAAGTGCATTATCCTTATCGGACACATTAGTAGGACAAGAACCAGGAACCTCCACAGAACTAAACGAGATGGCTAAATCAGCAATCACCGAAGTAGGAAATATAGTAGTATCAGCCTACACCAATGCACTAGGAGCATTGTTAAACTCAACAGTGATGCTATCACCTCCAACATACACTGAAGAAGTACCACAAGGAGTCCTGGATAAAGTACAAACAACACTAGGAGGCGACACAAAACATGCATTAATTTTTGATATAAAATTCACCGGAGAAGGAAACCTATTTGATTCATATTTTGTACTTCTTCCCTCTCCAAAATCATTAGATAATCTTTTAAAAAAACTATGCGGCATGGTATCATCAGATGGAGAAACAAACACAGATGAATATCTAAACTCATTAAAAAAATAAAAAAAAAGGTTGACCTATGAAAGAATCCCCTATATTAGTAGGAATAGGAGAATATGCTATATCCGTAGGAGAAAAAAAACTAACTACAGTAGGCTTAGGAAGCTGTGTAGGAATAGTAATTTTTGACAAAAATCAAAAAATTTCAGGTCTATCACATATAATGCTACCAACTATGGGTGCAAAACAAGACCGGATAGGAAAATATGCAGACACTGCTATCCCAAAAATGTTAGAAGACCTGGTAAAAAAAGGAGCAAATAAAATGCTTTTAAGAGCAAAAATAGCCGGCGGAGCAAGCGTTTTCTCATTTAAAGAAGACAACCTAAAAATCGGTGATAGAAACATAAGAGCCGTAAAAGAAATCCTAAAAAATTACAAGATAAGAATACTAAGCGAAGACGTCGGAGGAAACCGAGGAAGAACAATAATATTTGATCCATTAACAACAGATTTATTTATAAGAATGGTAAAAAAAGGACCAGATGAACCAAGTAATAAAGTAATATAAAAAAAAAGAGAAAATAGGTGAAAAAAAATTGATAGAAAAAGAATACCCCCAAGATTTCTACCAACTAAAAAACAATGTAAAAAAACTACTAGGTTTTAACTCAGAACAATACAAAAACACATACTTAAACAGACGTTTTCAATCAAGACTAAGAGTACATAAACTAGACAGTTTCAATGAATACTGGGATTTTTTAAAACATGATAAACAAGAACAAGAAATACTACAAAAAGACCTAACAATAAACGTTACAGAGTTTTTCAGAGACAACACAGTATATCAAGAAATCAAAAAAAATGTATTACCCAAAGTTTTAGAACAAAACTCAAATCGTAAAATACGAATTTGGAGTGCAGGAAGCTCAGATGGAAAAGAAGCCTATAGTATAGCAATAATCTGTTCAAAACTCTTAAAAAATGATGACATCAAAAAACGAGTAGAAATCATAGGTACAGATATAGACCGCGACTCACTAAGAAATGCATCCAATGGAATATACTCTTCTAGACCCGGAATACAACAAACAGATATATCAAAACAACTAAAATTTTTAAAAAACCCAAAAAAATATTTTGATTTTGAAGAAAACACCTATCAAGTTAAACCAGAAATAAAACAACTTGTAAGATTTGCACATCATGATCTAATATCAGATAGAAAAAAAAGAAACTTTGACATAATATTCTGCAGAAACGTTGTAATATATTTCACAAGAGAACTACAAACCACGCTTTACAAAGATTTCTATGATGCTTTAAACCATGGAGGTTTTTTTGTCATGGGAAAAACCGAAACCCTCATTGGCGAATCAAGAGAATTATTCGAACCATTCAACTCAAGAGAAAGAATATTTGTAAAACCCTAAAAAAAAAATAAAAATATGAGGATAAGAGGAGAGAAAAAAATTATGGATTATAAGACAGTTAACAACGAAGTAGATAATTTTTTGGAATACAAAAACAGATATAGAACTGTCTTTCAAAAAAGTGCTGTAGCCATAATGATAACAGATCAAAACGAAAAAATAATTGATTGTAACAAATTCACAGAAGAACTACTAGAAACTACTAAAGAAGAACTACTAAACACACCAATAGAAGAACTCTACCCCAAACATGAATGGGAGAAAATCCGAAACCAAAACATAAGAATGAAAGGAATACAGCATCACTTGGAAACCAAAATCATAAGAAAACATGATGAACCACTCGATGTAGACATAAGTATCAGCGTACTTAGAAACCTAAAAGGCGAAATCACAGGAAGCATAGGAGTAATAAGAGATATAAGCGAAAGAAAACAAGCCGAAGAAAGACTACAATCAGTTCTCGAAAACGCAATAGATTCAATTTATATGCTTGATAAAAACCTTGTATACTTAACAGTAAATAATGAACTATTAAAAAGACTTAATCTAAATGAAAACCAAGTAGTAGGCCATAGTTTTGAAGAACTACACTCAGAACAAGAAACCAAAGAATTCAAAAACAAAGTAGAATGGGTTTTCAACAATGGTAAACCCACCAAAGATGAACACAAATGCACAAACTTAGGACAATGGTTCCTAAGAACCCTAAGTCCTGTAAAAGACAGCATCACAAATGAAACCATAGCAGTAGCAGTAATATCAAAAGACATAACTGATCTTAAAAAAGCAGAACATGACCTAAAAGAAAGCGAAGAAAGATACAGAACTATTTTTGATAACAGCGCAGTAGCAATAATGCTAACTGATGCAAACGAAAACATTGTTTCATGGAATAAATTCACAGAAACAATGCTAGATATGGACAAAAAAGATCTACATAACAAACCCGTTGAAGAACTCTACCCAGAGGATGAATGGCAGAAAATACGCAAACAAAACATCCGAAAAAAAGGAATGCAACATCACTTGGAAACCAAAATCATAAGAAAACATGATGAACCACTGGATGTAGACATCTCTGTCAGCATATTAAAAGACCATTCAGGAAAAATAACCGGCAGTATCGGAGTAATAAAAGACATAAGTAAAAGAAAAAAAGCAGAAGAAAAAATGAAATACGAACACAGTCTACTTCAATCACTACTAGATAACGTCCCGGACTCAATTTATTTTAAAGACATAGGAAACCGTTTCGTACTAGTAAACAAAGCCAAAGCAGAACATCACAACACAACAACAGAAGAAATGATAGGTAAAACAGATTTTGATTATCAAAACGAAGAAAGAGCAAAAAAATCCTTCGAAGCCGACAAAAAAGTCCTACAAACAGAAACACCAATAATAAACGAAATAGAAAGATACAAAACACCAGAAGGAGGAGAAAAATGGGTATCAGTAACCAAAATACCACGATATAACAACGACGGAAAACTCATAGGAACCATGGGTGTATCTAGAGATGTAACCAAACACATGCGAGAAACCAAAGAAACAGAAAAATACAAAAAAGTAGCAATCGGACAAAATATGAGAATGGTAGAACTACGAGACAAAGTAAAAGATCTAATACAAGAAATGGAACAAAAAGAAAAATAAAAAAAATCTATAGTAAAAATTTTTTTTAACAATTTCTATTATACAGGGATGCTTTTCATAATAATCACAACACCATCATGTAACCTAAAATGCAGCTACTGCGGCGGAACTATGCATGGAATGCCCCGAGAAATCAAATACAACATTAACACACTAAAAAAGTTCATATCCCAATACAAAGACCCCACAGTAGCTTTCTACGGCGGAGAACCACTATTACGCCCGGATATAGTAAAAAAAATGATAGATACACTACCAGCTAAACGTTTTGTAATAAACACAAATGGATACTATATAACAAAACTAAAAAACTACCTGCATAAATTCGACACAATTCTTCTCTCAATAGACGGAAGACCAAATGTTACAGATTTCTACAGAGGACAGGGATGTTACAACAATGTCTTAAAGGCTTTAAATTTTTTAAAAACAGAAGAGTTTCCAAACGAAATCATCGGCCGTATGACCGTCTCCTGTAAAACAAACATATACACTGATGTACAACATGTTTTACAACAGTTTCCCAAAGTACACTGGCAACTTGATGCAGTATGGAGCAAAATGTGGAACCTCCAGGAATTCAAAAAATGGACAAACGAAAACTACAAACCAGGAATAAAAAAACTAATAAACTGGTGGATTGAAAACATAAAAAAAGACAACACCATCGGAATAATACCCTTCATAGGAATAATCTCACGAATTCTACACAAAACAAAAGGCCTGCCCTGCCAATCAGGAAACAAATCAATAACTATAACCTCAGATGGAAAAATAATGGCATGCCCGATAGCACCAGAATACAAATGGAACAACCTAGGTGATTTAAACAAAGGATTCAAAAAAACACTAATACAAGGCAAATGCAAAACATGTGAAGAACAAGATATCTGTGGAGGACGATGCCTGTTTTTCAACAGAGAAAAACTCTGGGGTGAAGAAGGATTCGATGCTGTCTGCAACACAACCAAATATTTAATAAACAATTTAAAAAAACACCAAAACCTTTTTGAAGATAAAAAAGACGAATTTTTTTATCCAAAATTCAACAACACTACTGAGATAATACCATAAAAAAACAGGTTTATTTCTTTTTTAGAAACATTTAAGGTATGTACTATAATTAGACCCCGGTTTTTTTATATAAAAAAACCTAGAAAAATAAATCTTGAGGTAAAAAAATATGGAAAAAACAGATGTTTTAGTTATAGGGGGTAGTGCTTCAGGAATTGTCGCTGCAACAACTGGTAAATCAAATTATCCAGAAAAAGATTTTATGGTGATAAGAAAAGAAAAAAATGTTGTTGTACCCTGTGGAATTCCATATGTTTTCGGTTCACTTTATGATGTCAACAAAAATATTATCCCAGATGCAGTTCTTGAAAAAGCAGGTGTAAAACTTAAAATCGATGAAGTTAAATCAGTTGACGTCAACAAAAAAACATGTAAAACATCTGATGGAACAGAAATAAGTTTTGAAAAACTTGTCTTTGCAACAGGATCAGAAACCAAAATACCAAACTGGCTAAAAGGATCAGATAAAGAAAACGTTTTTACAATACCAAAAAACAAAGAATACCTAGAAAAAGCACTTTCTAAACTTGAAAACTTCAAAAAAATCGTTGTGGTAGGAGGCGGTTTCATCGGTGTAGAAGTATCAGATGAACTAAACAAACTCAAAAAGGATGTAACCATAGTTGAGATATTGCCTCATGTTTTGAATTTAGCCTTCGACAGAGAAATGGCTGTAGCTGCTGAAGAAATCCTGAAAAAACGAGGAGTAAAAATAAAATCTGGAGTAGGTGTAAAAGAAATACAAGGTGATACAAAAGTTAAAGTTGTTCTACTTGACAACGGAGAAGAACTTGAAGCAGATGCTGTTATTCTATCAGTTGGATACAAACCCAATACAAATCTAGCAGAAAAAGCAGGAGTTGAACTAAACAAAAAAGGATTCATATGCGTAGATGAATATATGAGGACAGACAACCCCGATATATTCGCAGTAGGGGATTGTGCTGAAAAAAAAGATTTTTTCACAAGAAAAACAAGTACTATAATGCTAGCATCAACAGCTTGTGCAGAAGCAAGAATCGCTGGTATGAGTCTATACCGATTATCAGCTGTAAAAACATTTGGCGGAACCATAGCAATCTTTTCAACAGCAATCGGTGAAACAGGTTTAGGTGTAGCAGGCCTAACTGAAACCATGGCAGACAAGGAAGGATTTGATTTTGTCACAGGAACATTTGAAGGAATAGATAAACACCCAGGAACACTACCAGGCACAAACAAACAAATGGTGAAACTAGTAGCAGCACGAGACTCAGGTATGATACTAGGAGGCGCAGTAATAGGTGGGCCAAGTGCTGGAGAACTAACAAATATACTTGGAATCGCTATACAAAGCAAAATGACGATAAACTCACTTCTTACAGCTCAAATAGGGACACATCCACTAGTAACAGCTCCACCCACAGCATATCCAATAATAAAAGCAGCAGAATCAGTATCAAAAAAACTATAAAAAAACCAAAATTTTTCTCCATTATTTTTTAATTATTTTTCCAGTACCAATATGATGAAGTTTTTCAGCATTTAAATCAATCAAAATAAATTTTGAATCATCAGTATAACAAACAGGTTTCTCGGATTCAATACATATTTTTTTATCCTCAACTTTAGTAATTTCTACTGGAAATGTTTGCATTCCCACAGTACAATGAAAAATACCCTCTTTAAGATCTGGATAAAAACGATTACATGAAAAATCTAAAGTAAAACTTGTACCAGTTTTTACCACATCAGATGCACCAATCAAAGAACCTCTCTTCATCTCTTCAGAATCCGCGCCTTTAATAGCAAGCCCCACTCTACACCCTGCAGATGCTTCATCAAAATCTTTATCCTGCATCTGAATAGAACGAACAACTATTTCTTTATCAAGAGGCATAAGCCTCAATTTATCATGCTTATGAATAAACCCTTGTTTAACAACACCAAGTACAACTTCACCTACCCCTTTAACACTAAAAGAATGATCAACAATAACCACAGCAGGAGAATCATTATCACGTCTGATTTTAAACTCCTCAATTTCCTGAATAATTTTTATATTATCTCGTTCAACAATAGAAAAACCACTCAGAGATGTATCTTTTATCAACTCTTTAATCTGAGTTGTATCAGAAAACTCTGGAACAACAATCAAACCATCGGTTACCTCCATTGAATCAAGAATAAGAATAGTCTCACCAATATCTGGTGTTATTTTTTCACAAACAATTATCGCTGCATCCAAAGTTGATATAATCTGAGTTTTAGTAGACAATTTATCCTCAATTGGTGACATAAAAGATAAAATAAAATCATCTGTTTTACGATTAAACATAAGAATATCGCTTTCGGTCCCTTTTTTACCAAGTTCACCACCAAGTTTTTCATCATGAAAAATACCAATAGTTAAATCATTCATCAAAAACAGGCAATAAAAAACGTTACATAAACTTAATTGAAAAAAATAGAGTGGGACCAACCGAATTTGAACCGAATTCATATATATTTAGTAGTACAACACTAAAACAATCACATTAAATATATATATAGCAATTAAACTAAATCAAAGATATCTACTATTTCTATATTTGAGCTTTTATTTTTAATATCATTTCGGTTAGGAACAAAAAGCATTTTCCTTTTTGCTTTTATTTTTTTAAGATTATTCTCAATTTCTTTAATATTAATTTTTTTACACCATTTAACCTCTAAAGCAATTTCTGGTTTTTTAAATTTCAATAAACAACCATCGACATCAAAATCTTTTGCTTCAAAAAGTGTTTCCTCAAGGCCATATTTTTCAGATATAAATCCTCTAATAGTATCCTCAACTATCATCGGCATTATCTCATCGATTATCCTTTCAATTTCTTTTTCCTTCAATTTTCTCTCAGAAATATTATATTTTTCATCTGCGTAGTAAAATATTTTTGATAATGGTGAAACATGTTTGTAAACGAGTTTATTTTTACCAAATACCTTCAATCTTTTTATAATCCCAAATTCCATTAAATTTTTCAAATATTGTTGTATCAAACTAGGATCATCTTTTTTCAATAGTTTTCTAGAAAATAAATAGCTAGATATTTCTCCTGAAACTGTTTTTCCATTTGCAATTGCTCTTAAAATACCTTCATAAACTGCTGAAATTTTTCTTTCTTCTTCAACAAATATCTCCCCTATTAACGCTGGAACAGTTTTTACACTGTATCTAATTATTCGTGCAATTATTTTTCTTGGATTTTCTTTTTCATCAAAATATTCTATCATTAATGGTTCCCTTAAAAGAATAGCCATTTCAAGGATTGTTTCCCTCTCCATTTTATACTGTTTTAGATGACGTAGTGTATCTTTTAAACTGATTATTGAAATTGGGACCTCTGCAAAAAAACCAAGTATCGGTGATTTAGATGAAAAGAGTTTTTTAGATAGATATAAAGTTGAAGAAAGTAAAATGAGTTTTCCATTTTTTTCCGTATAATGAATAAAATCAAAAAAACCTTCATCTAATCGATGAAATTCATCTATTGCTATAGTTTTCCCATTAGAAAGCTCTCTTTCAATTAATGTCGTAAAAGTATCATAAGTTATTTCTTTCTGATCTTTTTTTGATATTATGCTACGATCTCTTTTTACAAAAAAGTATTCGTCATATTTTAAAAATTTTTCAACAAGAAATGTTTTACCAGTTTTTCTTCTACCAAATAGGAGAATCCATTTTTTTATTTTTTTTATATCCTCAGTTTCATATCTTTCTATAATCATCATAAGTATAATGGCCATTATACTTTTAAATTTTACTATTCTAAAAAATAATGATCACGATATTAGGTAGTAGATGGGCCCGGCCGGATTTGAACCGACGGCCATCTGGTTATGAGCCAGACGCTCCACCAGACTAAGCTACGAGCCCAAAAAACATTTTTTTGGAGGTAATAATGTTTCTGATACTTAAAAATTTAGAGAAACAATTTTATTTAGAGTCAAGAGAAAAACTTATATAAATTAACATATTGTTAATAATTCGGGGAGATAGAACCTATGAATGGAAAATATGTGTTAGTTTTTGTAACAGCTGTAATATTAATATTGGCTGGAGTAGTTGGAGCTGTTGATTTAAAGAAAAATTATAATGTAAAAAATCAAAATCTAAACAAAAATAATGAACACGATGCACAACTACCAGAATGGAATATTGGAGATAAATGGGTATACGATGCACAACTAAGACTACAACAATCAGAATATTTCAACATGGATTTCCAAATAAATCTAAACAACTTAGAATTCGAAGTAATAGAAACACAAAACAACAATGATTTTTACAAAGTAAAAATGACAGTTCCACAAGGAAGCTTAACTGGTAGCGGAAACATAGAATTAAGTATATTTACATTCAGCGGAACCATAAGCAATGCAAAACTAGATGGATTCCTATATATCAAAAAATCAACATTAGAAATGAACAAATGTGAAGGAACCATAGAAGGAGATACAAACAAAATAATTTTACCACACTTTAAAATAAACTTTTTAATAGAATTCGAAAAAATAATAGATAACGCATTAGTAAAATCAAACTACACAGCATTACAATTCCCAATGAATGTAAATGAAAACTGGAATGTTCCACTCACATATTTAAACATAACAACAAACACTATACAACCGAATCTTGGAGAAGGAACACTTTATTCATATGTCCCAGAACATCTAAACATCTGTGAAAAATGGGATATAATACAAACCGACCAAACAGAATACGATGCACTAAAAATATATGGTGAAAACTATGGAGATAAAAGCAACATCTGGTACTCACCAGCTGCTGGAAACATAGTAAAAATAGATTACAGCAATCTAAACCTAGGAATAGGATATTTACTAAAAAATTTTCAAATGAATCTAAAATCAACCAACTACCAAGTCGATTCAAACCCGCCAGAAAAACCCTCAACACCCCAAGGTGAAACAAGTTTTATAGCAGGCGAAACAGGAACCTACCAAACCAGTGCAACTGATCCAGATCAAGATAAAATACGATACATATTTGACTGGGATGACGGAACAGAACAAACATACTCAGATTTCCTAAACTCAGGAGAAACAGTAGAAATAACACATTTGTGGGGTATAGATGGAGAACACAATATAAAAGTAAAAGCCCGTGATAAATACGGATACGAAAGCCAATGGTCAGAACCATTAACTGTAACAGTTTCAAACAACCCACCTACTAAACCAGAAACACCAGATGGACCAACCAGTGGAAGCTACAAAGACACACATGACTACACTACTAAATCAACAGATCCAGACAACCATCAAATAAGATATGGATGGGACTGGGACGGCGATGATGATGTTGACCAGTGGACCGATTACTTTGATGAAAACACACAAATTACAACATCCCATAAATGGTCATCCAAAGGAACATATTTTATCAAAGTTAAAGCTCAAGATGAATACGGTGAAGAAAGCGAATGGTCAGATCCATTAAGTGTTACAATGCCAAAAAGCTATAATTTCTTCAATCATCCATTTTTAGATTTTATACAAAAAATAAACAATTTATTCCCAAACATAGAACTCCTTAATTGGCTGATAAGTTTACTTGAGGGTAAACTTATTTAATACTTTTTTATTTTAAAAAACTTGAATTGTTCAAAATGGCGGAGTTAAAAACACTTTCAAAATATCCTTTCTTAAATGAATCTAAAAGATATGTAAAAGAAAACAAATTATCAGTAATAGAACTACTTTCAGATCCAGTTTACGAAAGAGCACGTGTTTTCGGAGTAGAAAGACTAGATAATGCTTTTGACAACAAAGACGTCGGAGAAAGAAACCCTGTAACAGAAACAGATTGCATAATGGAACTACTCTCCTACCCGATAGCAAGAATGATAGCGGTTTGCATAAATGATCTTTATTTCAAACGAAGATACGCTCTCGGTGAAGCAGTACACACCTACAAAAACCTTGTAAAAGAAGAAACATCTTTTATATTAGATGTAGCAAAAGAATTCGATTTCAATGTAAAACATGATGAAGAAACAAAAAAAATAAGCATTCATTTCAAAGACTACCTAAAAAATGCTCCCACCAGGTACAAAAGCTGGAAGATGATCAACCATCCGATGAAAAACGGTTTTGTTTTCATCTCAAAAAGAAATCTCGTGCGTCTAATACAAGAAAGCCTAAGAAATAGAATAAACGAAGAACTAGATCAAAGACAATGCAACCAAGTAATACTTGACACCTTCAAAAATGACATAAAAAGAATACGAAAAAAAGTAAACATACTACGTAAAAAAATGGAAGCCGAACCAGTCGGTGAACTAAAAATAGGATTACTTCCACCATGTATGAAAAACATACTAGGTAGCATACAAAACGGTGAAAACGTACCACACATGGGACGATTCGCAATAGTATCATTCCTACACTCTCTTGGATTAGACACAAATCAAATACTAAAAATTTTTAGTACCGCACCAGACTTTGAAGAAGAAAAATCAAGATACCAGGTAGAACACATCGCAGGAGACGGATCAACCACATCCTATAAACCACCAAGTTGTGAAAAACTAAAAACCTATGGTTTATGCCCCACAGAAGAAATGGATGCAATATGCAAACGAGTTTACCATCCTATGAGTTATTATCGTTACAACTGGAAAAAAAACAAAAACAAAAAAACAAAGGAGAAAAAGAAACAAAAATGAAACAATTTATAACATTCGAAGGAATCGACGGATCAGGTAAATCCACTGTTTCAAAAAAAGTATATGAAAAACTCAAAAAAGAAGGATACAACGTAGTGTGGACTTATGAACCAACTAATACATGGCTTGGCAGGCAAGTAAAAAAAAGTATAGAAAAAGAAAACGATCCATTTGTAACAGCTTTCACCTTCACAGCAGATCGAATAATGCATGGAAAACAAATCAACAAATGGATTAAAGAAAACAAAATTGTACTCTGCGACCGTTATGCTGAGTCAACCTATGCCTATCAAGCTGTTCAAATGCAAGGAATGATAGATGAACCAATAAAATGGCTCAAGGAACTTGCGGAAGATAAAATACCCATTCCTGATAGAACATTTTTATTTGATCTCAAACCAGAAACCGCATTGTCTCGTATAAACCACAGAGAAGAATTAATTCCTTTTGAAAAAAAAGAATTTCTAAAAAAAGTAAGAAAAAACTATTTAGAATTATGTACAGGTAAACGTTTTTTAAAAGTTGATGCATCAAAAAAAATTAAAACTCTTGTAGATATTTGCTATAAGGATATCTTGGCTTAAATGCTTAATATATTCTATATTTTTATAAAACACTCATTTTTTCATTTAATATTGTAAATCTTTTTGGATATTTACATATGATATATTTTTAACTTCATTAATTACTTATTTTATTGTTTCATTATTATACCATATAATTTATATATTATGAGGTCAAATTATACAATAATAAGTTATGGGTGATATAGATGATTAGTAAGTTTTTTCTCTCT
>CAYMOC010000009.1:0-33837 GCA_964391965.1 uncultured Thermoplasmatales archaeon
CTCCCTACATATAATTTTTTTTCTTATTTATCGAAATATCAACATATTTATAAAAATGTTTCCAAAAAAAACCAATTAACATCATATAATATTTTTCAGAAATATTTTATACATAATTATTAATCCAATCCATGAATTATAATGAAAAAAATTACAACAATTATAATGTTAATGTTTTTATTTTCTTTAACATCAAACACAATACTCATCAAAGAAACAAAAGCAGACACTGGTAAAACATTTTATGTTGACGATGATGGAGGAAAAGATTTTACAAGCATCAAATTAGCAGTTAATTCCAATAGTGTCTCTTCAGGTGACACAATCTATGTTTACAGCGGCATTTACTCAGCAGACATCCGAATTGAAAAAACACTTAATCTTATCGGAGAAAACAAAAACACAACGATCATCAATGGAAGCGAGAGTATAATCTCAGTTTCAATAAAAGCAGATTCTGTAAAACTATGTAATTTTACTATCCAAAACAACACTGAAGAATCTGAAGCCATCTGGGTTTATAATAATAGCAACTGTGAAATTTCTAATTGTAACATAATAAATGGTGGACAAGGAATCCAAATTACTAAAACAAAAAACCTAAGAATACATCATTGCAATATCTCTAATAACCAAGACAGAGCCATCCAACTTCAGGATTCAGATGATAACAAAATACATAACTGTAATATTTTAAACAATGAAATAGGTATAGTTTTTCATAGCTCTTGTAGAAACAAAATCTACTCCTGCAATATTTCTTCAAATAATGGCTGGGGTGTCAATTTCTATGATTATAATCAAAATAACACATTTTACGAATGTATAATTTCTTCAAATAATCAGAATGGAATACGATTACCCTCAGACAATAATAATAATCTTTTTTATCATAACAACATCTATGATAACGATCCTTTAACAGATCAAGATCATGGTAGCAGCCATGAAGTTATTGATTTATCAAACAACATTTGGTATAACAAGACCTTAAAACAAGGAAACTACTGGGGAGATTACTCAGGGGTTGACTCAGAAGGAGATGGATTTGGAGATACAGCTTACAGCATATTCAGTGGAAACGAAGATCCTTATCCTTCAATAAAACCTTATAATCTATCAATATTTGCATCAGAACCAGAAGCTAACGAAACTATTTTAGATGGAAACCCTGGGAATACTACTAAACCTGATGAAACTGAAAATAATAATTATTTGATCTTTATTCTAATAACCTCAGCTATTATAGTTGTGATAGGAATCGTTATTTATATTAAAAGAAAACAAAAAAATTAGTTTTTTGAGAAATCTGGTAATGTTATATCCTCAGGTATTTCACCTGTAAATAACATATGTGCAGATATTTTAAATGAGACTATGAAAAAAACTGGTAAAGCAGAGGTAAACAAAAACCCCATTTTTATTGATTCATTAAATGGTTTCTGAAGCAGAAAACCTTCTAATAAACCGTATAGAAATAAAACTCCATAGGTCATTGCAAATCCACCGATTTGTTTAAGCAAAAATAGATGCAAAATTACAAATGTTACTGGTGTGTAAATTGTGAATATTAAACCTAATACCCTGATTAATGGTTTTGAAAGATTATTTAGTTTATCTGTAAGATTCGAATTTTGTTTTTTCTCGGGTTCTATTTCTTTTGAGGCTGTTGGTTTTTTTATGGTTTGCATTCCTTGTGATATTGGTAGAGTTAATAGTAAAGCTGTTATAGCAATTGTTAATAGGATCAATGTTTTGTTTTTCATTTTTTTACAAAAACCTATCTATTAATTATATGTGTTTTATAATAATATATAAATATTTCTAAGTTTTTAACAAAAAAAACCATCATAACATATATTTAAACCATCACATATAACCATAAAAAATATGATAAACAAAACACTCCTCAAAGAAACAACAAAAAAACTAAAAGAAAAAAAACTAAAAATCGCAACAGCTGAATCCTGCACCGGAGGACTAATAGGACACACACTAACCAACATCTCAGGAAGCTCAGAATACTACGACCGAGGAGTAATAACCTATAGCAACAACGCAAAAAAAGAACTACTAAACGTAAAAAAAGAAACACTAGAAAAACATGGAGCAGTAAGCAAACAAGTAGCACTTGAGATGGCTGAAGGAATAAGAAAAAAATCAAAAGCAGATATAGGAATCTCATCCACAGGAATCGCAGGACCCACAGGTGGAACAAAAGAAAAACCTGTAGGACTGGTATACATTGGAATCTCAACCAAAACAGAAACAAAAGTAGAGAAACATGTATTTGAAAAAAACCGTTTAGGAAACAAAGAAGAAACAGTTAACACAGTCCTAAAAATGATAAAAAAAACAATAGAAAAAAACTAAAAAAAAAAGAGGATTTTTTTTTGATAAGAGTAGATGGATCAGTAGGCGAAGGCGGCGGACAAATGCTCCGAACTAGTATAGCACTGAGTTGTTTAACAGAAAAACCAGTGGAACTAACAAATATACGAACCAAAAGAGACCAACCCGGTCTAAGACCACAACATGCCGCAGCTGTAAAATGTATGAAAAAAATTTTTAACGCCGAAACAAGCGATATAGAAATCGGTTCAAAAAAACTATTTTTTAAACCCAACAATGTACAATCTGGTCAGTACAATTTTGATATAGAAACCGCGGGGAGTATGACCCTTGTTTTTCAAACAATAATACTAGGTTTGTTAAACTCAAAAGAAAAAATAAAAATAAATCTAAAAGGTGGAAGCGATGTTCGTTGGGCTCCACCATGGGATTATTTCGAAAACGTATTCATACCCTGTATAAAAAACATGGGCATGGATGTTGAAACAAAACTTTTAAGCCGTGGATACTACCCAAAAGGAAACGGAGAAGCAGAAATCACTATCAACCCAACCAAAAAAATCTATGGTCTAAAATTAGATGACGATAGTTATAACACCAACATAAATGGTGTTTTACATATTTCAAAACTACCTGATGATATAAACAAAAGAATTAAACATTCAGCAATCAAAACCTTGTTTAAAGAAAACCTAGAAGCAAATATTAGAACAGATAGAACTGAGTCAGATTCAGAAGGAGTAGGATTAACTCTTTGGAATACAATTGATGAAAAAAAATATCTTGGCTCAGCAGTTATTGGTGAGAAAGGACTTCCATCTGAGATTCTTGGTTCAAAATGTGCATCAATGATTCTTAAGGAAATGAACTGTGGATCATCTGTTGATTTACATCTTTTTGATCAAATCTTACCATTCATTTTTTATGCTAGAAGTGTTGGTGAAAAATCTAGTTTGTTTTGCAAAAGAATTAGTAGTCATGCTGAAACTAATCTTTGGGTTTTGAAAAAATTTTTTGATTTTGATGTTAGTGTTTTTAAAAAAATGGATTGTTACAAAATTGAACTATAGACTTTTTTTTTTAGGGGTTATTTTTTCATTTTGTAATTTTTATTAAAAACTTATAAATACTATTAATGACAAATATTAACATGGTAGTGGGGAATATCAAAATTTTAACACTAACCATTCTTTAAAAAAAACCCCAACTAAACTAGTCAAAAAAAGAAATTATATTTGACTAAAAAAAAGTTAATCTAAAACACAAAAAAAATTGGGGGCAAAATTTCACACAAAAAATAATTAGATTCTACTATTAAAAAATAGAAAAAAACTACGTGGAGGTAAAGAAAGCAAACAAAATAAAAACAGGCAACCTCCAACCCAAAAAAATACAAATTTTCCAAACGGTGGGGAGGCTGCGATAAATAATGAATAAAATGCAACTGAGGAAAATTAGATTAGTAGCAATTATAGCTACTGTTCTTATCGCTACTTTATCCTTAGGAAATCTTTTCACAGTTGCATCCCATGGAGTAGATTTTGAAACACCAGAAGCAGATAATGTAAAAATGGCATATGACCCATTAAATAATGATTTACTTTTTTTAACAGATTTTAAAGTCAAAAACCATGGAGCATATGGAATCGATGATATAGATGTTAACGCAGAATTGTTAAATGAAAACAATGTAAAACTTGTTGATTTCACTAAAAACGATATAGTTGTTCCAAGAGGAAACGATAAACTTGTTGATATCGCAGTGGCTCTTGATTTAGATAAATTAACAGTTCTTGACTGGTTAAAATTAACTTATAAGGATTCAGGTTTCAAACTAATGGTAGATATCGATGCATCATACATGTTTAACTTAATCGATGTAACAGTAGATGAAGAAATAGATATACCTTGGACGTCTCCAACAAAAATGATTTTAGAAAATGAAACAATTATTAATACATTGTTTTTGATTGTAGAAAACTCAATAAATAAAACTGGTATAGTTAAACCAGAGCAAGTTTCTTCTGTTAAAGATTTTATAGAAACCGGTTATTACAAAAATACTTATTTTGAAAAATATATTTTAGAAATAATTGTTGATCATATCTCAAATTTTAGAAAAGAAATTTCTACAAGCCTAGAAGTTTTTCTTCCAAAAATTAATTCCACATTAAAACTTGGTTTTAATATAAATCTTGATGTCTCTGATGGATCAATCTCGCCAACTTTAAAGGAGGTAACGGTCAGCATATGCTGCTGAATGATAAAATTTCAGCAAAAGCATTGTTGGCATTGTTATTTTATTTAATAATACCCCTGATTGCTATATCTATCATCATTTTTTCATATGATGAACTCTCTAAAGATAGATTCATAAATATGATTTATTGGATAATACCAACATCAGTTATTATTGTAATTATCTCACAAATTAGTATTAGATACAAAAAAGGTGAAAATAAAAGATATTTTTTGAATTTATTATATGTTTTTTTCACACTAATCTGGGTATATGGATTTATTGGTGGTAGACCAATTTTAAATCAAACATATATGGAATATGAATTTTCAATTCATTTATGGAAATATATTACTTTGATAGTTACTGCTGCAGTTATTAATATTTTGTATTATACTTTTGAATGGAGAATCTATAAAAAAGAAGTAACTGAAGAAAAATTTGAAAATTTAGTAGATGAATCTAAACCAACTGTTAGTTTGGAAGTAGAAATATAAAAAAAAAATGTTAGGCGAAGAGGAATATAAACCCTAGAATTATTATTCCAAGTCTTTCCTCTACTCTTGTTTCTCCATCAACTGTTATCTCAACTGTTAACTTGATGATATCAAAGCCATTCATAGCAGAAGTGTTTATTGATATGTTTTCTCCAACATTTAAACTATTTATTATTCCTTCTTTTGAATAATCAACCTTGTGGAAAATTAAACCTTCAACGGTTAGGTTATATTCCATGTTTGATAAATCTATACCGCCATCGTTTTCTATTTGCACTTCTATCCGATCATTCTGAAATGATTCAAAATTGATGGAATAATCTTTACCAACGCTTCCAAGGGTTGTAAACGAAAAAATACTGCTTTCGCTACTTTCACCATGTTCATCTGTTGCAATAACTTTCCAGAAATACTCAGTGTTTTCCTCAAAACCACCATGATCATAACTAAGACCTGTTTGATCATTAGCTACTCTATCATTAAGACCAAGATTTTCATCAGTGTCAAGATAAACATCATAAACAACGCTATCGCCATCAGGGTCACCGCCCTGCCAACTAAGAACCTTATCAGTACTCACACCAACAGCATCATCAACAGGAGAAAGATCAACAGGTATCAAAGGAGGGTCATTATCATCAGGCGAGTTTATAGTATAACTATAAACACTGGACTGCACCGGATTATTTACACCATCATCAACTTCTACATACCAACTATAACTACCTGGGCTAAGAGAACTTGAAAGCCCACCAGTAGCAACAGTACCTGAAGCAACATTATCAACCTGTTCAATCAAAGTACCATCAGACCAATAAAAACCCACAGTTAAACTATCACCATCAGGATCAGAAACAAAAATCTCATGATCAACCGGAGGACCATCAGAACCTAGTAAATGCCAATATATAAGATCATAATCTATTCTATCGATTTCACCATCATCATCAACATCCTCAGGAATCCAACCAGGACTACCTGTTTCACCAAGATGCTGACCCACTCTTTGAACATCAAGAATATTTACTTCACCATCACCATTAACATCAGCCTCCTCAAAAGAAGGTTTATTTAAAATCTCACCATCGGATGGAGATGGATCAACTGGTATTTCGGGTGGATCATTATCTGAACCTCCTGCACTATAGGTTCTGAATGATAAATCATTACTTAATGTTCCATCATCCCATGGTCCATCTATTGATTTAGCTCTGAAAAGCATACCATCTGTGTAATCTGTGTTTAATCCTATACTTAAATAGAAACGGTTGCTGCTATCTGTTCCATCACAATACACCACGATATAGTATGTAGAACCAATATCGACATTTATATCTTGAAAATCAAAAATATTCCATTCAAGACTTGAGGATATACTACTACCTGATTTTGAAATACTAACCAAATCAGATCCATCAAGACTTGATCTTATCGAAAGAGTTATAGTTTGAGGGTTTCCAGCTTTTGACATAAAAATTTCTACAGAAGATAACACTGTTTTACCTGGTTTAAATGACTGAGCATAACATGAAGAGGCCATACTACCTGTTGATTCATACATTGGAACTGATGAATCAGATTGATCCTGTCTTTGATCAACATCATTGTTGATGTTGTCAACTGTTTTAAAATGCCATACAGGTCCTTCTGTTATAGCATTTTCACTATCTCGTGCTATTATTTTCCAATAGTAATCAGTTTCATAGTTTAGATCAATTCCTTGATAGCTTGTACTGGTTTGTTCATTTGATACTTTAACAGAAGGCTCTGGATTGTTTGCCTCTAGATATACATCATAATAGACTGTGTCATCTTGATTAGGATCCCCTCCATCCCAAGATAAAACAGCATCTACTGGTATATTATATGCATCCTCAGCGGGTATAGGATTTTCAGGAGCATATGGTGGAAGATTCCCGCCATCAGTAACTGTTAAGGTTTCATCCCCTACAAATTTGACTGCATCCGCTATAGTTGGATATTCAGCACTTGCAGAGTCAAATGATTCTTTTATTGTATACCCTTGATCCATCATGTTAAACATATGATCCTGCCAGGGTCTTGCCTTTGGCCATCCATCGTCACCACTCATACCTGTATAACCTACTGTGACGGTGTTAACCATTTGTCCTTTTCTAAACTCATATGAAAAAGTTCCATCATGTGTTTGATCCATGCCTCCACAGCTTCCAATAAAAGCAAATTTCATTGGTTGTCTATCAGCCATGTCATCCTCAGTATCAGATGAATAATAATAGGCGCTGGTATGTGCTTTAAAATAACTGCTTCCTCCATGAGCTACTTCAAAAAAGAATTCATTAGCTGGATCACTAACTTCGGGGGATAACTCTGTTGAAGGGTATGGATTGAAAACACTTGTTATGTGCTGACACCATTTTGAGTAATATCCTTGAGCATTGTTTCTTAGATAATCCCATATATCATTACCTTCGTGCGGACCTGTCATTAAAAATCCATCTGCTGGAGCAGGTACACCATATCCTATTTTTTCTCCTAAATAATCATAAAGTATTGTTCTTCCATCTTTATGTCGAACTTCTAAACATAATACTGGATAAGTTACTGGTTCTGTGAATTCATAAAAATTCATGAGATCTTTTTCTTCAAGAAATATTGTTTTTTGTTTCCAGTAATAATTTTCTATTTGTATTTTTGAGAAATCTTGGTTAATGTTTATTTTTTGTTCTATGTATGATGCATCCCAGTTTTTTTCGTATTTTATTATTTCTCCGTTGTCTTTGTTTTTATGTATTAGTATTGAATCGTTTTTTATTTGTATGTTGTTTATGTAGTGTTCGTAGTAGGTGACTTGTTTGTCTCCGATTGTTCTATCGATTTTTAGGTTTTTATCTTGTATTTTTTGTATTTCGTTTAGGATTTGTTCGGTTTGAGTGTTTGCTTGTGTTGTTAGTATTGAAAGAGTTGTAAATAATAGTAAAATCATTATGAATATTGATAAAAATTTTTTATTCATTTTTTTGCCCCACAATTTTTTTTCATTACTTATTATATCTGTAGTTAATATTATTTAATACTTTTTATAAAAATAGTTAGAACAAAAAAATAAAAAGAAAAAATTAAGATTTTATTAGGCAAACAAAAACACAAAACCCAAAAGCAAAATACCAAGCCTTTCCTCCGTTTCTGTTTCACCATCAACATTAACTTCAACTGTTAACTTAATGATATCAAAACCATTCAAAGAAGAAGTATTCAAAATCTCAGTACTACCAATATCTAAACTACCAAGAACGCCAGTCTCATAGCAATCAACCTTATGAAAAATCATACCCTCAACGCTTAAATTATACTCAACATAATCAAGATCTAAAGTACCATCATTCACAAGCTTAACCTCAATTTGCCCATTATGAATAGGTTCAATCTCAATAGAAAAATCTTTACCGACGCTTCCAAAAGTAGTAAACGAATAAACACCAGTTTCACTACTTTCACCATGTTCATCAGTAGCTACAATCTTCCAGAAATACTCAGTGTTTTCCTCAAAACCACCATAATCAAAAATAGTACCAGTTTGATCAATTGAAACCCTGTCATTAAGACCAAGATTCTCATCAGTATCAAGATAAACATCATAAACAACGCTATCGCCATCAGGATCACCGCCAGTCCAACTAAGAATCTTATCAGTACTTACACCAACAGCATCATCAACAGGTGAAAGATCATCAGGCATGTAAGGAGGATTATTATCATCATCTCCAGTTTTAAAACTAAAAACTTCACTAGATGTTTCTTCATCGTGTGTATCTCTAGCTATTATCTGCCAGTAATAATATGTATTATATTCCAATGAACCAGGATCAAAACTAGTTGATGATTGAGATTCTGATTTAAGATCTTCAGGATCCATCTGTTGATCAGTTCCAAAATAGACATCATAAACAACAACATCACCATCAGGATCACCGCCAGTCCAACTAAGATCCGTATTTATACTAACATCAGTTGAACCATCTAATGGGTTTAAATCATCAGGTGGATAAGGCGGATCGTTATCACCTAAAGCATTTATCGTGTAAGTAAATAAACCTGATTGCACAGGATCATTTACCCCATCATCTACAACCACATACCAATTATAAACACCAGGACTAAGAGTATTTGAAAGCCCACCAGTAACAACAGTATCCGAGGCAACAGTATCAACCTGTTCTATCAAAGTACCATCAGACCAATAAAAACTCACAGTTAAACTATCGCCATCTGGATCTGAAACAAAAATCTCATGATCAACCGGAGGACCGTCACCACCTAGTAAATGCCAATATATAAGATCATAATCTACTCTATCGATTTCACCATCATCATCAACATCCTCTGGAATCCAACCAGGAGACCCAGTTTCACCAAGATGCTGACCAACTTGACTAGCATCAAGAACATTTACTTCACCATCACCATTTACATCAGCATCCTCAAAAGAAGGTTTATTTAAAACTTCACCATCAGAAGGAGATGGATCAACTGGTATTTCAGGTGGATTATTTTCCTCTGAATTCATTCCATATGTTTTAAAAGTATAATCTTGATCAGAATATTCTGTCCATCCATAGTTAGGATGAGGGATGTAAAGCCATCGTTCTCCTCCATCATACAAATCTCCGCTTTTTAATTTTATTTCATATCTGTTGTAATCTGGTCCGTTGCTTTCAGGGTAAAAAAAGATATAATATTTTTGATCAGGTACAACAGATACATCAGGTAAATCAAATTCAAACCATTCATGTGTATCAGTTGGTAGTAAATCGCTTGATATAGATATTTTTGTTAAATTTTCACCATCTAAATCATCTCTAATATAAACATGGATAGTCTCAGGGTAACTACCATCTGATCGCATCATATAAAATTCTACACGGGTTAATGTATTAAGAGATGGTTTGAAGGATTGAGCTAGAATAGCACCTGTGCTTACAAAACTAACATAACCAGAATGCTGGGTTTGTTGTTGATCAAGTTGATCTTCTTGTTCAACTGTGAAACTATAAGTTGATGATTGAACAGGTGTGTTTAATCCATCATCTACTTTGACATACCAATTATATGTATTTCCAGGTGTTAATGGACCTGTTTCAAATACAGCAGTTCCACCCGAGGGCACATTAGTATCTTCTCCTATATAAGAGCCATCTAAATAATAATCTACATCCAATGGATCATTATCCGGATCTGAAACAACGATTTCTAATCCAAGAGTAAGTTCATCATAATGATACCATTTTATAAGAGCATAATCAACGTAATCAAGTTCTCCATCATCGTCTACATCTACATCATTTGAACCTGGATCGTTTCCACCAACTATTGTATTACCTACAATGTATACATCTAATGCATCAACTGTACCATCATTGTTTACATCTACATCCTCAAAAGAGGGCATAGATAGATGTTCGCCATCATCAGGAGATGGACTAACAGGATTATTTGGCGGGTTTTCATCACCTGTGTAACCGCATCCATGATAGACATTAGGATCTGAATCATCACAATCCGATATATCCGGGGATGATGGACAATAAGAAGGTTTAGGTCCAATACCCCAATAGTAGTATCCATCCCCGTCGTTATCTGTACAGCTAACCTGCATACTGACAGGTGGTTCAGGGTAGTCAACGTATCTTATATAATTGTCAATATAGCATGTTCCTCTTTTGATTTTAAAATAACCATCTATACCAAAACCTGTACCCCAACTGTTTTTGCACAACCAATAATCTTTCCCGTTTTCTGTACCAAATCCTACCATTGATACAGCATGCCAACCAGAGTGTGAATCAGTTGTAGGTTCGTAAACACCTGAGTCATAGCTATAAAAATCAGAGTATACCTTGAATGAAACGCTAAGTGAACCATAATTAAGAATAGCTGATTTTATTTCATCCTCTGTTGGACTTGAAACATAATAAACATTATTTACTGACCATGCATCATTTTGCCAATCTGAGCATTTATCAGAACAATAGACTCCGTCATCTTCATCTTTAGCTTGATAGTTAAAACAGGATTCTAATGATACTCCATCGTTTTTAATATAATCTAATGCAGTACTAGACGATCCGCCGCCACAACTACCAGCATTACTACAAGATAAAATATCTTGTTCAGATAAATCAAGATCTAAATTTGGTTTGTTAAGATAAGCTAAAGCATTTCCTTCAACTGCAGCAACTGCAGCAAATGCCCAGCAGCTTCCGCATCCGCCTTGACTGCGTACCGGTGTTAAATAGTTTTCTCCATGTACATTTCTCCAGTCAAAAAATGTTGGAAGGCTTCCACCATCTGTAGGCACAGAGGTTAGAACTATTTCACCTGGTTTTGGGTTTGAATCATCATATGCTCCAAGAAGTAATTGTTTTTCTTCTTCGTTTTTTTGGTATATTGGATTTGCACTTGCGGTCCAGGATGCTTGTTTATTTTGAATTTCTTTATTTATTTCTTCTATTGTTTCATAATATGGGTAATTGTTTTTTGGATTTTCTTGTTCTGTATTTTGTATTTGTGAACCACAGTTACATAATTTATTTTCTTTATTATTTGATTCAATTATTTCTTTATTATATTCATTATTATTTTCTTTTTCTTGATAGTTTTCAGTATTTGCCATTGCAAAAAAACTGCCGCTTATTAAAAAAATTATTATGGTTATTGAAATTATTTTTTTCAATTTTAATGCCCCATTTTTTTTATAACATATATTTTTATCTTTAATTTTATATAAAAGTTTCTGTTTAAACAAAAAAAACAAACAATATATAAACAAAACAAACCTTTCAAAAACAAAAAAACGAGATGAAAAAAAAATGAAAATAGCCCACATATCAGATATACACTGCAACATAGGAAACGACTTCAACGAACACGTATTCAACAAAGCAGCAACAATGGTAAACAAAATAAAACCAGAACTAGTTTTTATAAGCGGAGACCTGACAACACAAGGACTACTACCCGAATACGAAATAGCAAAAAAGAAACTAGATCTTTTAAAACCTAGACTAGTAATAGTACCCGGCAATCATGACGAAAGAAACCTAGGATTCAAACTCTTCCCAGAGTTTTTCGGAGAAACAGACTTTATACATGAATTCAAAGAATTCAACCTAATAGGACTATCAAGCAGTGAACCAGACAAAGACGACGGACGACTAGGAAGAGGAAGGCACAAACTAATAGAAAAAGCATCCGAAGAAAACAAAACCACAATAGTAGGCCTGCATCATCACCTTATACCAGTTCCAAACAGCGGCCGAGAAAAAAACATAATAGAGGATGCCGGAGAAACACTCGATATAGTACTAAAAAACGAAATACCTCTTGTTTTGATGGGACATCGTCATGTACCATGGGCTGTAAAAATACACAAAACACTACTATTAAACGCTGGAACCTTCTCCTGCATTAGAACACGAGCACATTTCGGAAACACATTCAATATAATAGATTTCAAAGAAAACAAAATCGAAGTCTCAATGGTTAATATTAACCAGGAAAAAACACAAAAAATTGTGAGTTTTAACCTTGAAGATGGATGCTGTATAAACAGATATTATAACCCAAAAAACAAAATCTAAAATATTTTTTTAAACAAAAAATTTCGTAATACTTATCTATATAGTCTATATACCACTCTGATAATTGTTAAGGTGGAGGCAGACTTTAGATTTACAATATTTACTTTATTTTAAAAACTTGAAATTTTAACACTTTGAGGGAAGATATTAAATGATAAAACTGTTAAAAGATGATAGCAAACTAAAAATCAAATATAAAGAATTAATGGAAAACAAATATGTTCGTTTTATTATACTTTTTATTGCACTCTATTTTTTCATATTAAGCATTAAAATGATGGGATCAGGTTTCAAAGGCATGGGATCAGGATTTTCTGAATCTCTTTTACATACAATCGAGGATCCTTTATCTTCATTTTTTATTGGTTTGTTGGCAACCTCAGTGGTTCAGAGTTCTTCAGCTACAACAACGATACTTGTTACACTTTGTGCAAGTGGAATGCTTCCAATTGAAACAGCGATACCTGCTGTAATTGGTGCAAATATTGGTACAACTATAACTAATACACTTGTATCATTCGGCCATATTACTAGAAAAGCTGAATTCGGACGCGCCTTTGGAGGCTCAGTTGTACATGATTTTTTTAATATTTTTGCCGCTATAATAATTCTCCCTATCGAGATTTTTTTCCATCCTTTAGAAAAAATGGCAAGGTTTATGACTAATTCTTTTGCTGGTGTTGGAGGTTTGAAACTTGCCTCACCAGTAAAAATAGTTACCTCGCCAGTTATTGAATATATTGAAGGATTATTATCTTTTGTAAGCTGGGTTGAAATTTTACTGATAATAATTGGTTTAACTATTTTGTTTTTAATGCTTAAAATCATTGTTGGCTGTACAAAATATTTTGTTGTTGGTCATGGCGAACGAATCATTAGTAAATATCTTTTTGGTGGTGCAATTATATCTTTCACTCTTGGTTTAGCTCTTACAAGTGTTGTACAAAGTAGTTCAATTACTACTTCTTTGATTATTCCTTTGGTCGGTGCAGGAGTTTTAACAATAGACCGAATCTTGCCTTATACTTTAGGAGCAAATGTAGGTACTACTTTAACTGCAATACTTGCTGCATTAGCTATAGGGTTACCTGCAGGGATCATGATAGCTTTTGTTCATCTGATGTTTAATGTTACAGCTATTTGTATAATATATCCTTTCAAACCTTTGAGAAATATACCAATAAAATTAGCAGAAAAATTTGGAAAAATGGTTGTATCTACTAAGAAGAATACTTTTATGATGATAAGTGTTTATATTGTGATATTCCACTATGTTTTACCCTTTGGTTATATTGTATTTGTGGGGTGGTTGTAAAAAATGGCGTATAAAGAAATCTGGGACGCAATAACTAAAAGTAAAATGCTTGTAAAAATTTGGAAAAATGCTGGTGAAATGCATAAAGAAAGTAAAAAAATGTTTCAACTTTCATTTAATTGCCTTGTATCTAGAGATGATCAACTAGCATGCAATCTTTCAAAAGAAGATGTAAGAATCAACAAGTATGAAGTTCGGATTAGAAATGAAATACTAGAATACTTGGCTTTAAATTCTTCTCCAAATTTGAACGCTTCACTAATACTATCCTCAATTGTTATTGATTACGAAAGAATCGGAGATTACTGTAAAAATATAGCTCAACTTACACTTTTATTCCCAGCTGAACTTAATGATGATGAATATATGACAACAATTAATCATATGAAAGATTCAATACTTGGTGCATTTGATTATACTTATCAAGCTTTTCAAAAAGAAGACAAAGAAAAAGCAAAAGAGGTAATAAGAAGCCATGAGGGTTTAAAAAATCTACATGCAGCACTGGTTCAAAGGATTAACGAGGATAAAAAAATTGATGTGAAAAAAGCTATCGTATATGCTTCGCTTGCTTCATATTTAAGACGTATTAGTGCTCATTTAAAAAATATATCCTCAGGTGTGATAAATCCATTCCCAGAACTTGGTTTTAAAAAAGGAAAATATGGAGAATATGAAGATATATAATTATTTTTTTATTACTTTTTTTGATTCTTCACTTATGTATTGATTTATAACATGTTCTGAAATATCTTCACCGTATTCACCAATTCGTCCAATGCTTTCAACAATATAACCAAGAGATAATGATAGCATTGGATCTTGTTTAAGACCAATTTTTTTTACATTTTCACAGAGGTTGTCCAGTTTTTTTAATTTGTTTATGTTTTCATTGGCTTCGCTTATATCTTTTTTTGTATATGCTCCAATGCTTTGATTAAGTAGTTTTAGTGAAAAATTACTTGCTTTTTCTATTTCATCAATAATTTTTTTATCAATGTTTTTGTCTATTATATCTAAGCTGTTTTGAGAGATTTTTACTATATGATCCCCTATTCTTTCTATTCTCCGGCTTATCAAAAAAGATGTGGTTGCTTCCTCAACACTTATACCCATTTTTTCTGCAAAACTATAGTTACTTAAGATAATGTTATGTTGTCTAGCTATAAGCCAATGAAGCCGATCTACTTCATCATCTCTTTGAATTACATCCTCCGCGATTGTTTTATCATTTAATCTTAATGCTTCCACTGAATCTTCATACATTGCTTTTACCATAATATACATTCTTTTTATGGTACGATGAAACGGCATTTCAGTGGGGTTAAGTAAATCTTTTATTGTTATCGAATTATCTGTTTCTTCTACTACTTCTTGACCAATTGTGCTTTGTGTGAATTTTCTAATGATACCGCGCATGTTAGGAGGCATTCTATTTTTTGATTCTATTATTATTTGATTATAACCTGCTATATATGCTGATATTAGTCGCCTATATAGAAATGTTTGATCAGATTTTTCATCTACTTTAAAATCCATGGTTTTTTTTGCATCTTCTCTGTTCATTTTTGATGTAACTAGTAAAGTTCCATCTGATTGCTGTAATAATCCAACTGGATCATTTTTTTGTATATTTGATGTTATTACCCATTCTTTAGGTAGAGTTATTATATATGATGAACCGCCTGTCATTTGTACTCTTCTTATATCCAAAAGGTTTATTCCCCCAAGTTTTTTTTTAATGCTCCATAATAACTCTTGTTTTTAAAGTTTTCTATAGACCTATATGTTCTTTATATCTCTATATATGAAACTATAGACTATGTAGAAAAAGTATATAAAAAAAAGAATGAATGAGGGGAAACAAGGTGAATCTCTTATGGGAGAATCGAAAAATAAACATATCGGAATGATGGCGCTAGTTATACTCGTATCAACACTCCTACTTGTAGGAATGTTTAGCGGGTGTACAGAACAAAATGGAGATGAAGAAAAAACTGTTAGCATCAAAGGATCATCAACTGTTTTACCAATAGCAGAAGCATGTGCTGAAGAATTTATGAAAGATAACGACGTGCAAATAACTGTTTCTGGTGGCGGTTCATCAGTTGGAATCAAAGCCGTTGCTGAAGGAACAGTCGACATTGGAGATGCTTCAAGAGCGGCAAAACCAAGTGACGTAGAAGATATTGATGGTGTAGATTTTGATGATCTAGTAGATAATGTAGTAGCATATGATGGTATTGCAATAGTTGTAAGTAAAGATGTCTATGATGCAAATGTTACGAATTTGACTATGGACCAGGTTTATAAGATATATGCTGGTGAGATTAGTAACTGGAATGAACTCGGTGGACCAGATAAAGAAATATTTGTAAACGATAGAGCAACAACATCTGGTACAAGAGCTGCTTTCCTTGAACTTGTAACTAACAGTACAGGTTATGCCTTAGATGATTTCGAAGAAGACGGCGGTAAAATAGCCGAAGGCGGTAAAACTAACCAAGAAAACGCAAATGTTGTAACATCAATAAAAAACGATGATGCAGGAATAGGATATGTTGGTTTAGGATATATAGATGAAGATACTTGTCCAGCATTAGAAATAGATGAAATATATCCAAGTCTTGAAACTGTATTAGATGGTACATACCCAATATCACGATCTTTGCATATGTATACTCTTGGTGAACCAACAGGTGCAGTAAAAGACTTCATAGATTATGTTCAAAGCGATGCAGGTCAACAAATAGTCGAGGATGAAGGATTTGTGCCTCTACCAGAAAGTGAAAGAAGCGACTAAATAAACAAAAAAAAGTTCAAAAGGTACCCATGATGCTTCCATTTAATAAATTAAAAGAGAAAATAATAAAAAATATTTTTTTTCTCTTAGCAGCATCATCAATTTTAATCATATTTTTTATATTTTATTTTATATTCAAAGAAGCAGCTCCAGCTTTCTCTTTATACGGCTTTGATATTTTTGGCTTAGAATGGAGTGTTACCAGAGATGTTTATAAAATTGGAGCGCCAATAATAGGAACTTTCATCGTAACAATTGGAGCAATGTTGATAGCAGTTCCATTAGGTCTTGCTGCAGCTATATATTTATCCGAATTTGCACCATATTATGTTAGAGTTAGTTTAAAACCTGTTATAGAACTATTAGCAGGAATTCCATCAATAGTTTATGGTTTCTTAGGTGCAACACTATTGATTCCATTTTTAAAACCTACATTTAGAATGCATTCAGGTTATTCATATCTAGCTGGATCCCTCATCTTAGGTGTGATGGCTTTACCAATAATAGTTAGTATTTCAGATGATGCTTTAAAAGCAGTTCCCCGAGGATTAAAAGAAGCTTCTTTAGCAGTAGGTGCAACCAAATGGGAAACAATAAAAAAGGTCACCTTTCCAACCGCTATATCAGGTATATCCGCTGCTGTAATACTTGGAATGGGTAGAGCAATAGGCGAGACTATGGCTGTTTCATTAGTTTTACCTAATATGATGGATATCCCATCCCCCATATTTGATATCTTCGAAAGCAAAGGCGCAACTCTTACATCATTGATTGTTTTAGAAATGGGAGAGGCAACAGGTATGCAAGCTAATTCAATGTTTGCAGCAGCTGTTGTATTATTCGTTATCATAGCTATACTCAGTATTATTTCAAATATTTTAAAACAACACATAGAGAAAAAGTTTAAGGGAGGTTAAAAAAATTAATGAGAGATATAATTGAAGATTTAAAAGAATACTTCGAACCTTACCTTAAGAAACTTTTAGATAAAGATAATTACACGTTTTTGAATGCCATATGTTTTTCAACAGCAATTTTATCCATCATATTTTTATTTCTCGGATTCTACACTACTGTAAATTCAATATATATTGGCGACACAATTGTAAGAATGTTGTTTTTATTTATGGGTTTTCTGTTTCTTACAATGATTTTATACTTATTTATTAGAGAAAATCTTAGATTTAACCTTATACGATTAATAATTCTAATGATATTTATCTTTATTATAGGATACTACTTGCCCCAAATGGCTCCTTATTACGATTTAACAGATTTTGATATAGATGCATCCATTTTGAAGTTTTTATTTACTTCAATAATGATGATGATAATCGGGGCTTTTTCGTTATCCTATAGTTTGAAACCGGTTTATAATTTTTCAAAAAGATCAAATCAATATTCTGCTGTAATATTATTGATTTTTTCAGTAATAATAATAATTTATCCTCTTGCGATAATAATTGGTAACTTATTGTCTAACGGGATAGGTGGAATTTCTTGGGAGTTTTTAACTGAATATCCTTCTAGTCATGGGGAAGAAGGAGGTATATATCCTGCATTGGTGGGAACCTTGATTCTTGTCGTAGGGACCGCAATCATTGCTTTGCCATTAGGTATTGGTGCAGCAATATTTTTAACAGAATATGCAAAGGAGGGTTTAATAATTCGAATAATTAGGGTTTCTGTAGATATTTTACAGGGGATTCCTTCAATTGTTTTTGGATTATTTGCTTTTGCTGTTTTTGTTCCAATGTTCGGTATTTGTGTACTAAATGGAATTCTTATATTGTCTATTCTGACTCTGCCAATTGTAATTCGTTCTTCTGAAGAGGCAATAAGATCTGTTCCTCAGGATTTAAGAGAAGGATCATATGCTGTTGGTGCAACCAAATGGCAGACCATTAGAAGGGTTGTTTTACCTCCTGCTCTTCCAGGTATTATAACTGGTGGTGTCCTTGGTCTTGGTAGAGCTGCTGGTGAAACCGCTCCAATAATGTTTGTAGCAGTAGTTACTTTTGGAGGAGACGTTCCGACTAGTATTTATGACCCAATAATGGCACTTCAGACACACCTGCTGGATTTAACTTATAAAATTGGTGCATATGAAGTAGAACAGAATGCCTGGGCGACAGCTTTGCTGTTACTTTCAATAGTTTTAGGTATCAATGCAATAGCGATTATATTACGTGAAAAGTTTAGAGTTGAGTTTTAAAAGAATTTATGGTGATTGATTCAAATGAGTAAAAAAGAAAATATAAAGATGGAAACTAAGAAACTTAATCTTTGGTATGATAAAAGTCAAGCTCTCTATGATGTTGATATGCCAGTTTACTCCAATCAGGCCACAGCAATTATAGGTCCATCAGGATGTGGAAAATCAACTTTAATCCGATGCCTCAACCGGATGAATGATATTATTGACAAATGTAAGGTGAAGGGTAGCGTATATCTTGATGGTAAAGATATTTACAATAAAAAAACAGATGTTGTTGATATAAGAAAGAAAGTTGGAATGGTTTTTCAGAAACCTAATCCTTTCCCAAAAAGCATATTCGAAAATATAGCATATGGTTTAAGAATTGCAGGAGTCAGAAATAAAAAAAAGCTGCAAGAAACTGTTGAAAAAAGCCTTAAACAAGCCGCGATTTGGGGAGAGGTTAAAGATCGTTTAGAAGAATCTGCTATGGGTTTATCTGGTGGCCAGCAACAACGTTTGTGTATTGCTCGGGCTCTAGCGATAAATCCTGATGTTATTTTGATGGATGAACCATGTTCTGCTTTAGACCCTATTGCTACCTCAAAAATTGAGGATTTAATCCGTGAATTAATTAAGGATTATACAGTTGTTATTGTTACTCATAATATGCAGCAGGCTGCTCGTGTGAGTGATTATACTGCTTATATGTATCTTGGGAAACTACTCGAGTTTGGTGATACTAAACAGATATTTGAGAATCCTAAAGAAGAAAGTACAGAGAATTATATTACAGGTAGATTCGGTTAAAAAAATAATAAGGATGGTAGAAGAAAAAGATGGTAGAAAAGTTTCATGTTGAGTTAGAAGAGTTGAAAGATGAAGTTGTGGAGATGGGTAATCTTTCAAGAAAAATGCTTAAAGAATCTGTTATATCTTTAAAAGAGCTTGATGATAAGAAGGCTAAATGGGTTAATGATCATAAAACCAAAATTGCTGATATGGATAATAATATAGAAAAAAAGGCTTTCAGGCTTATTGCTTTGTATCAACCTATGGCCAAGGATATGCGACAGCTTGCTTGTATTCTTAAACTTATTACTTATCTTACAAGGATTGGAAGGTATGGTAAGGATATTGCAAAGATTGTTAAACATTTTGAGAATGATGAGCATGTACGTAAACTTGTTGATATTCCTCATATGTCTGATATTGTTTGTAGTATGGTTGATGATTCTTTGAAAGCATTTAAAAATGGTGATTTAACTATTTTTAATGATTTTATTGATCGTGAGGAGGATGTTGATGAACTCAGATATTCGATTTTCCGTGAGGCTCTCTCTTATATGATGGAGGATCCTAAGGTTATCAAACGTTGTACTGATTATATCATGGTAGCTAGATATTTGGAGCGTTGTGCTGATCATGCTTGTAAAATGGCTGAAAAGATTTTTTATATGGAAACAGGTGAACGTGTTGAGATTGATTGTCGAGAGGAAACAAGCAAGGCCTGTTTTACAGGTATAACAAAAAAAGAGTTGTCTGATTAAATGGATAAAAACTCTAAAATTAGTGTTTTGTTTATTTGTACTCATAATAGTTGCCGTAGTCAGATGGCTGAAGGATTTCTGAATAGTATGTTTGGACGCAGATACAAAGGTTTTAGTGCGGGTCTTGAAAAAACTCGTGTTAATCCTTATGCTGTGGAGGTTATGAAAGAGATAGGTATTGATCTATCTAGGCATAGTTCTAAAACTCTTGATGAGTTTTCAGGGGAAGAGTTTGATATAGTTGTAACTGTTTGTGATAATGCAGAAGAAAATTGTCCTTTTTTTCCAGGGAAAAAGGTTATTCATAAAAGTTTTAAGGATCCCTCAAAGTTTGAAGGTAGTATTGAAGATACGCTTGAGGTTTTTAGAAAGACTCGTGATGAGATTAAGAATTGGTTACTTGAATATTTTTCTTAATTTTTTTTCTATATATTTTATTTAGAAAATCTTTATATATGAATATTCATTCATATGAATGTGTATTCATATGAAATCTAATAGTTTCCTAAAATGCATAGTAGATGACAACCGTAGAAATATACTTCTTTTTCTACAAGATAAAGAAAAATGTGTACATGACATAGTTGAAAAATTAGATCTTGAACAGTCCCTCGTTTCTCATCATCTTAAGCTCCTTAAATGCTGTGGACTTGTAAATTCTCGGCAGGATGGAAAAAATATCTACTATAAAATTTCTGAACCAGAAATCTATGATGTAATCAAAAAAATTGATGTTCTTTCTGAAAAAATATGTGCAACAGGAGAGTGTCTTAGAAGTGAGTGAGGATAAACTTGGTTTTTTTGAAAAATATCTAAGCCTTTGGGTTTTAATTTGTATAGCTGCAGGTATTTTTATTGGTCGTTATTTCCCTGGCTTTCCTGAGTTTCTAAGTACGCTTGAATATGCTCATGTATCCATTCCTGTAGCGATTTTGATTTGGCTTATGATTTATCCTATGATGGTTCGTGTTGATTTTGCAAGTGTTGTTAATGCAACTAAAAAACCTAAAGGTCTTATTGTCACCTGGGTTACTAATTGGGTAATTAAGCCTTTTACAATGTATGTTTTCGCTGTTTTGTTTTTAACAATTGTTTTTTCTAATTTTATTGATCCTGAACTTCAAAAGCAGTATCTTGCTGGTGCTGTTTTTTTGGGTGCTGCTCCTTGTACTGCTATGGTTTTTGTTTGGAGTTATCTTTCAAAAGGTGATCCTGGTTATACTGTTGTTCAGGTTGCAAGTAATGATTTGATTATTTTGTTTGCTTATGTTCCTATTGTTTCGTTTTTACTTGGCATTAGTGGTCTTATTGTTCCGTATGATACTTTGATTTTGTCTGTTGTTTTGTTTGTTGTTATTCCTCTGTTTTTTGGTTATGTTACTCGTAGAATTTTGATTTCAAAAAAGGGTGAGGCGGCTGTTGATAGTTTGCTTTCTAAGTTTGGTAAAATTACGATTGTTGGGCTTTTGTTGACGCTTGTTATTTTGTTTTCGTTTCAGGGTGATATTATTCTTTCTAATCCATTTCATATTGGTCTTATCGCTGTTCCTCTTGTAATTCAGACTTATTTTATTTTTGCAATTGCGTATGGTTGGGCTTTTTTTTGGAAGCTTCCTCATCGTATTGCGGCTCCTGCTTCTATGATTGGTGCGAGTAATTTTTTTGAATTGGCTGTAGCGGTTGCTATTTCTGTTTATGGTCTTCAGTCTGGTGCTGCTTTGGCTACTGTTGTTGGTGTGTTGGTTGAGGTTCCTGTGATGCTTAGTTTGGTTGCTATTGCTAATAGAACTCGCAGTCGTTTTGTTTCTACATAACTTTTATATATCGATATCCGATATCGATTTTTGATATCAATGTATGAAAGAAAAATATTACTCGGATTTATCAGAGTACACATACTACACCACTCCACTGAACCAGAAGGAATATACGGAGTAGAAATGCTCAAAGAATTAGAATCCCATGGTTACACAATAAGCCCAGGCACACTATATCCAATTTTACATGAAATGAAAAAAAACAATCTTTTAAAACAAGAAAATAAAAATGTACAAGGAAAAGTTAGAAAAATATACCATGCAACAAAAAAAGGAAAAAAAACACTTTCTGAGCTAAAAAAATTTATCAACGAACTATCCGAAGAGGTAGTATAAAATATGGAGATTATAAAAATACAGGATTTATACAAAAAAATTAATGAGAATCATATATTAAATGGTATCAATCTAACTGTTAAAAAAGGTGAAATCATTTCATTTGTCGGCCCATCAGGCTCTGGCAAATCTACATTACTACGTTGCCTTAACCGACTAATCGAACCCGATAAAGGATCTATCTATTTTGATTCAAAAAATATTTCTGATATAAATCCAATCGATCTCCGCCGCAGGATGGTTCTAGTTCATCAAGAAAGCGTCATGTTCACAGGTAATGTTTTTGATAATATATCTTTTGGACCAAGAATGTTTAATAGTGTAAATGAAAAATTTATAAAAAAATGTATGAAAGATGTAGGTCTTCCTCTTAAATTTCTAGAAAAAGATGCAAGTAAACTATCTGGTGGCGAAAAAAAAAGAGTTGCTCTTGCACGTGCCCTTGCCCTTAAACCTTCAGTTTTACTATTAGATGAACCTACCGCAGGTATTGATCCAAAAAATATTAAAAAAGTCGAAAAGAACATTGTAGATTTTACAAAGAACACAAACCTTACTGTTTTGTGGGTTACACATTATGTCGAACAAGCCATTCGAGTATCTGACCGTATAGCCAATATCAAAAAAGGTGCGGTGAAAAGTGTTGATAAAACAATCGATTTTAGATGGGAGGAAGCATATTGAGTAGCGCTGGAATCCCTTATACTTGGGAACAGGGTCTTTTTATTTTAGCAGCTGTAACGATTTTACTACTTATCGTTATAATTATTTCAGTTATTAAAAAACTTAAAGTTGGAAAAGAATTCACTATAGCTATCCTTAAAGGTGGCAGTCAGCTTACCTTGATTGCTTTGTTTCTAACGTTTTTGTTTGATTTTGAATACTGGTATTTTCTAATCTGGGTATTAATTGCCACAATGATCATTGTTGGTGGTTATACTTCTGCTAAAAGAGCAACAGGTGTTCCCAGGGCTTATGAGATTACAACACCCTCCATTCTTGCTGGTGCAGCTTTAGCACTTACTGTGCTTGCCGTGTCTCAGGCTATGCCACTTAAACCTCAGTTTATTATTCCCCTCGCAGGTATGGCTTTTGGAAACAGTATGGCGATTTGTTCTATTTGTATGGATCGACTACTTCGTGAAGTAAAACTTAACCGGAATGTTATTGAGACAAAACTATCACTTGGAGCTGACTCTAAAAAAGCACTTGAAGAGTTTAATCGTTTAAGCGTCCGCGCGAGTCTTATACCAACAATTGATCGATTGAAAACACTTGGAGTTATTTTTATACCTGGTGCAATGGCAGGATTGCTTATCGCTGGAACTGACCCACTTGTTGCAGCAGAATATCAGATTATTGTTTATTTAATGATAGTTGGCGGGGGTATAATCACATCTTTGATGGTCACCCTTCTTGTTAGAACCAAGCTTTTCAATGACTCAGAGCAACTAATGGATTGGATATAAAAAAAACAATTAGTTATTGTTTTTCTTAAAACAATTTGTATAGAGAACTATAGAGAAAATATAATGTATGTTTAGAAAAGTTTTATAAGTACTGTACTTAAATATCAAATTTCACAAGGTTTGAAAAAAAGATATGTCGAAATGTTTCAGATGTGGCCAGGAGGATGAATTAAAAAACAGTCCTTCATCTGTTCCCGTATGGGGAAATAAACCTCTTTGTAGAAGATGTTATGCAGAGGTAATCCGTGATTATGCTAACACAAAAGAGATGAAAAGAACTGAACGTTTGAAAAAAAAGGTTAAAGATGTAGATCCAAAATTTTTAGCTGCTATTGCTGTTGTTATTCTTGTTTTAATGTTTGTTTTTCTATTTTTATTTTCATAAATTATTTTTTAATAGGTGAAATAAAAAAATGAAACTTTGTTTCATATCCGATATACATTCAAACATCCATGCATTTGAAAAAGTTTTAAAAAAAATAAAATCTTTGAATTGTGACGAGTTGTTTTGTTGTGGAGATATCGTTGGTTATTATGCTTATCCTAAAGAATGTATAAATCTAATAAAAGAACATGGTTTTAAATGTGTTCTTGGCAATCATGATTATAGTGTTGCAACAGGTGATTCTTCTTTTTTTGTAAAAAGTAAAACCGCTCTGATGGGTGTTGATTATTCTCGATCAGTTTTAGATAAAACAGATATTAATTTTTTGAAGAATCTTCCAAAAAATCGTACTTTTGAAATTGATAATAAAAGTTTTTATATGGCTCATGGCAGCCCTCGTGAGAACTTGTTTGAATATGTTCATCCATATGTTTCAGATGAAGATCTTAAAAATTTTGCAGAGATAGTTAAAGCGGATGTTGTAGTCTTGGGTCATACTCATGTTATGATGGAAGCAAAAACAGATGATGTTTTGTTTTTAAATCCTGGTTCTGTGGGTCAACCTCGTGATGGCCTCAGTAAGAGTAGTTTTATGGTTTTTGATACTGAATCTATGAATGCTGATTGGTTTAGGATTGAGTATGATATAAAATCTGCTGCAGAAGCAGTTTATGAAAAAAATTTACCCGATAGATCAGGCCAGCGTTTATTTGAAGGAATATAAAAAAAAACTTTTTTTTTTGTATATAGGTTTATTTTGTCTATATAGATTATGTTGCAAATTGTTTTGTACAAACTCTATTTTTTTGTGTATAGTTATATTAAAAATTTGTTTTAAGGGGAAGAAAACAACGAGAATATATGAAATATATTAGATTTCAAAAGGGTTTGTTGATATGATGGTTTTAAGTAGAAGAGTATTGTCGGTTTTTTTTGGTTTTTTGTTGTTTTTTTCTATTTGTTTTTTATTTGTAGATTGTGGTTCTTGTAAGGATTCAGCTGTTCATATAGTTAAAGGCTGTCTTTATGTTAATGATGAACCAGCTTCTAGTGATTTTAAAATTTTTTTGGTTTTCGATGACGGATATGAGAAAGGTGTAGTTTTTGATAATTGCTCTGAGGAGGGTTATAATTTTAATATTGGTTTTAAGGGTTATGATGGTCATGAGGGTTTTTTTCTTATTTACTATAATAATACCGATTTTTTTCCGTCTGAGAACATTAGTGTTATAGTTGATCCTAATCAAGAACGATATTATATGGATTTGTTTGTTAATTTTGATAATGGAATTAATAATAAACCTGTAGCTGATGCAGGTGGATCGTATAGCGGTTTTACTCTTTTTGAAATTGAGTTTGATGCGAGTTCTAGTTTTGATATTGATGATGATGTTCTTAATTATCGTTGGGATTTTGATGATGACGGATCTTTTGATTCAGTCTGGAGTGATTCTCCATATGCTTCTTTTGTTTATGAGATAAATGGTAATTTTTCTGTTGTTTTGCAGGTTCGAGATGAATCTGGAGCTGTTGATTCTGATAGCACTTATGTAAATGTGGATAATGAAACTGAGCAGCCTAGTAAAATCACTGGTTTAAATGGCGGGTATGATGAGGGTAAGGTTTTTCTTGAATGGGATGAAGGTTTTGATAATTTTGGTGTAAAAAAGTACAAGGTTTTTAGAAATGATAATTTATACTTTGAAACTAGTTCTTACAGTTATCAAGATGATGATGTTATAGAAGGGGAGGTTTATGTTTATCAGGTTGCTGCTGTTGATTTTTTTGATAATGTTGGTTTAAAATCTGATTCGGTTAGTGTTAATATTCCTGATGATAGTTCTGAGGATAAGGATGATTCAGATGATGATAATTCTAAAGACGATAAAGATGATGATAGTTTTGTTGATGAAGATGATTCTGAGGAAGTTGATTATTCTTTTTTATCTGTTGATATTCATGGTCCTTTAAAAGGTGTAGCTGGTGAAAGATTAAGTTTTTCTGTTTCTGTTTCTAATGGCAGATCTCCTTTTTCTTATTCTTGGAGTTTTGGAGATAATTCTACTTCTTCTGAAAATAAACCTAATCACGTTTTTGAGAAGGTTGGTAATTATTCTGTTGTTGTTAGAGTTACAGATGACGAAGGTGTTAGTTCCACTGATTCATATGTTATAAGAATTGTTAAGGGTGAAAAAGTTGTTAAGAAGTCGGGGGAAGGTTTTTTTGAATCTATATCTGATTTTTTTGCGGGTATAGGTGATTGGTTTGGTGGTTTAGGTTTTGAGGGGGAGAATGTTAAGTTTTTACCTATTGTTGTTTTTGGTGTTGTTTTAGTTGTGGCTGAGACTTTTTTGGTTGTTTTTATTAAAAAGAAAGGGTTTTTTAAAATTTGATTTTTATTTTTTATTTAATCTATTTATGATATATAAGTGTCTATATATTATGTTGATTAAGTATATATATCTACATTATTATCTGAATATGTAGGTTAGCCAAATTTAGGAGTCTGCATGTTTGATATAGCGTCCTAACGCGGGCAGCATGTAGACGATCCCCCCCTCTTTAAATTTAGTGGATAGAGAATTGTATCCTCTCCCGGACAGAGATCCCCTCCTATTTCATCTCCCATCCCTTATGTATATTTTTTTCCCTCACATTTTTTGGGTGGGGGATGATCTCCCTATCTTAAACTTACCTATATATTCATATATAGTAGGTTTATTCTATATAGATAATTTTTATATCTATTGTCATAATATATGCTCTAAGAACTATAAAGAGTATAAAATAAAATGTATAGAAAAGAGTTTTTTAAAAAGAAAACTGCCAGAATAAAACCTGAATAATTTTTTGGGGGAAAAACAATTAATATGGAAACAAGAAAAGTACAAATAACAGGGCGATCCACATACGTAGTATCGTTACCAAAAACATGGGTAAAAAAAGTAAAAATAACCAATGGCGACAGTATCGGCATGATACCCCGATCCGATGGAACACTACTAGTAAATCCAAAATTAACCGAACGCGGAGAAAAAATCAGCGAAGAATTCAGAAAAGAAATATCAATTAATTCAAACAACATGAAACATTTCATAAGAGAATTTATTGGAGTATATTTAGCAGGATACAACACAATTAAGATGAATTTTAACAACCCAGTCTCAAAAGACATGAGAAAAAATATAAGAAATCTCTCCCATGACGTGATAGGACCTGAGATAATAGATGAATCAATAAATTCAGTAACTGTGAAAGACTTACTTGATGCAAGTGATTTTTCAATAGTAAAAGGAGTTAAAAGAATGTATATTATTTCAAAGGGAATGTATACTGATGCATTAAATTCCTTTGAAAACCGTGATACTGATTTAGCCGAAGATGTAGAAGCACGAGATAATGATGTTGATAAACTTCATTGGTTGATTAGTAAACAATTTAATCTGATTCTTAAAGATGTGTTTTTTGCTGATAAGATGGGTGTGAAACCCCAGCAAGCCTTAGGTTTTCTTTTAACAGCTAGATCAATAGAAAGGATTGCAGATCATGCAACTCGTCTCGCTGAAAACACTAAAAATTTGAAAGGAAAAACTCCTCTGGACAGCAAAGTAATACAAGTTGGTAATGAAGTTTTGGAAATGTTTAATGATTCTATTAAATCAATGAACCGCAGCGATATCAAACATGCTCATGAAGTCATTGACTCATCTGAAAAAATAAAAAAGGATATAGAAAAACTCAGACAGGATATATTGTCTTTAAAAGTTGATGTTGTAAACATTGTATCATTGGTTTACATTGTTGATAGTTTAGAACGTATTCGGGGCTATGCTGAAGATATAGCTGAAACGGCTATTAATCATCATTTCGTATCATAAATATAAATTATTTATTCTATATACAATATAATAGTAAGTTTTTTGTATTAAGAAACATGAGTAAATGAATGATTATGAACAAAAAAAATAAAGACTGCAATGTTCCAAAAGATATACCAATCGTTTTTATTCAGGAGATGTAGATCTATAATTAGTTGAATGAGGCTCTGCATTTTTTTCTTCTGAAATTTTTTTATAAAAATTTGTTAATGTAAAATAAAATATTATAATCCCAAGTATAAGAAGTGTTAACCAATCAAATAAGATGTCAAAAGTTCCAGGTACATAATATGAATTTGGTCTGAAAACCCCTTGGTAGATCATTCTTCCCCCGTGACCTATCATTATTGATGCCGATAAGATAAAGATTAAGGTTTTTAGGTAGAATTTATTTTTTTCTTTTTTTGAAATGGAATTTTTTTTAATCAAAAAAACCCATCAACTCCTATACACTATATATCAATATATAATCTATATTTTCTATATAAAATTTTTCAATTTATAAATAAAATCAAAAAGAAATATTTTGAAATTCGCTATATAGAAGTATTTACCATAATTATTCTATTTTCACCACTTTTAAACAAAAGAATTCTAATCTATTCAATAAAAAAAGGGAGAAACAAGATTTTTATGAAGAAAAAAATTGTAACAATAATAGCATTAATTATTCTAATACAAATAACATCTTTTGCAGGAAGCAATCAGATTACAACACAAAACAACCAAAACAACAAAATAGAATACAAAAACATATCAATAAACATAACAGATAATCTTAACAAAGAAACAATAATTTCATCAGGAGAAAGTATATCATATGAAATCAATTTTTATAACCCAAATGATCAAAGTATAAACCATGTAATAATCAAAGACACAATTCCGGAGGAAGTAATATTTGAAGAAGCATCTGAAGGTTTTAATCAAAAAGACAATTGGATAAAATGGTATTACCCAAGAATTCTTGCTGGAGAACAAAAAACATTATGGTTAAATGTAACAGTTAAAGAAAATATTTCTGGTTTCAAAAAGATAAACAACACAGTCACAATAAAAAGCAGTAACACAAGTGAAAACAAAGACTACGAGCACACCTTTATCGGAGAACTAAAACCATTAAAAATTGAAATCAACAGTTCAAATAATGGCTTAAATATTTTTGACTCAACAGAGTACATCAACTACACAATACTATGTGAAAATCAAAATACTGTAATAGTTGAAAATGTTTGGATAAACATTCAAATGAATGAGAATTTAAAGGTTGAAAATATTAGTGATAAATATTTTGTAGATTATGATGATAAATGGCTTAGTTGGTTTGTTAGTTCAATAAAACCTGATGCCAATATTACTCTAACAATAAATGTTTCAATCAATGAAACAACAAATGATGAAACCTGGATTATAAATCATGGATTTGTTTCTGCAACTGATACAGCTGAAAAAAATTTTGAAACAACTCCTCAAATGTATAATTTTAATGAAAAAATTTTTTATGTTCAAAAAATGAAGACTGGTTGGAACCTTATAGATTTTTCAGATATTAAAACTCCAGATCTAAATCTTAGTATTGAAAATATTTTTTCATCAATACTTGAAAACACGGAAATAATATTTGAAAACCAAACTAATAACAACTATGTTGTTGGAGAAGGTGCAAATAATCTTTCCAACATTAATCCAGATGAAGAATATTTGGTTAAAATGAAAACAGATGATTTCTTTTTTTTATCAGAAAGTAACAAAGAAATAAATCATCAACCTATAGCAAATGCTGGTGGACCATATAACGGAAAAACAAATCAAAGTATTAATTTCGATGGATCTCAAAGCGATGATTCAGATTCTGATGAGTTAGAATACAGATGGAGTTTTAATGACAGCAATATTTTTACTGAATGGTCAAAAAAATCATGGATAAATTATTCATTTAATCAAGAAGGCACATATAATATAACTTTAGAAGTAACAGATGGAGAATTTAAGGATTCTGATACAACAAAAGCAGTAATTAAAAACAAAATAGAAAATTTATCAGGATTTATTAATGGTCCTAAAAATGGTTTTCCGGATGAAAAATTATTTTTTAACGTTACAATAAATGGTGGTGTTGAACCATACAATATCAGCTGGGATTTGGATAATGATAACAGCTACAATGATGGATATAGTGATTCAACATATTATACATGGATAAACTCTGGTAGTTATACTATTTATTCAAAGGTAAAAGATAACATCGATAACATTATAGAATTTGAACATCAGATTAACATTCAAACAGGCAACAATCCTCCAGATAAACCTACAATAAATGGTGGGCCAATAGGTAATGGTGTTACTGGTAAAGAATACGAGTTTACGTTTACATCTACTGATCCTGATGGAGAACAAATCAAGTTTACTGTAGAGTGGGGTGATGGTGAAACTGATAATTCTGATTTTGTGGATAGTGGATCAGAATTCACTGTTAGTCATAAATGGAGTGGTATTGGTAGTAAAACAATCAGGGTTTTTGTTACTGATGAGTCTGATTCAATGTCTAAAGAAGAAACTTTTAAGGTGACTATTGTTCCTGATTCTAGTGGTTCTGAAGATGTTTTAGGTAATTCATCTAAGAAAAAGGATGATGAGGATGAAGCGGGTTTTCCATGGCTTTGGGTTATTATTTTAATAATTGTTATCGGTGCTGTTTTAGGGTTTTGGTTTTTAACTAAGAAAAAAGATATCAATATTCTTTCTCTTGCAGGCTCGAAAACTGTTTCATCAACTACTGAATCATGGAGTGAAGAAGATACTTGGGATGAGACAGTTGAATCTGAAGAAGACGACTTTGATGAATCCTTTGATGGAGATGATGACGATGATACTTGGGATTAAAAAAAATATTTGTTTTTTTATCTTATATTTTTAATTTTTCTATATAGTTTATGTGAGCTTATTATTTTATTTTGATTATTTTTATAATAATTAAATTTTTTACTTTTTTTTATAGCCTCAATGAGAAAGGTGATAAAAAGACAAATGAAAAACAGAACACAAATAATAGGTTTGTTGACAATAATACTTATGTTATCAGTTATAGCTCATCCAGCATTAGCTGAATCTGTTTCAACAAACCAAAAAATAAAAACAGAAGACGCTAGTAAAATAGAACAAGTAAAAGATGAAGAACCCATTCCGCTTGGTGTTAATAAATTCATTTTTGAAAACCATATCATATATTATGAATTTGAAATATGGTTAGATGAACATTTTGCTGATTGGATAATAGAATGGGGTCTACCAGGTGGACTAGGTATGCTTTGTATAGTTCTTTGTTCTGCTCTTAGTTTAACAGGTATTGGAGCAATACTAGTCCCCACGGTTATGCTTGCAGCTAGAATGATAATCAGTAACTACACAAGAGAACAACTTGAAGAGATCCATAAAGGAGATGGAATAATAATATACATTACAGATTATGTCCCATTTTTTTTCCCATCGCCTTTTGATAGTTGCAGGATAGCAGCTCAATAAAAAAAAACCAATCTTTTTTTTTCTTTTTTTTTGTATATTTTTGGTATATGATGTATATATAGAATGTATTTTATTTGCGTTATTCTTTTTAAATCAAATAGACTATTTTTTTTTGAGGTAACTTATGTTAGGTAATCTTGAAAATAAAAAACAGATTGAAGCTATTAAATTGATAGTTTGTAGCGACTGTGGCCTTCCAATAACTGAAAATGTTACTAGATGCCCCTATTGTGCTACTGTTGTAAGAAAAAAAGCATCTGGCAGGTGAAAAAAAAATGATGAATAATTATTATGATCAAAGTATTGTTGAATTAGAAATGAAATATTTTAGTGAAAATGAACTTTTGTTGCTTAATCAGATAAGGAAAAAATGAGGAAAAAGATTATGGTTTTAGGTTTTGCTTTGATTAAAACAATTCCAATGAAAGAACATAGTGCATATAATGAATTGATGAGAGTTAGAGAAGTATTAGAGGTTCATCCTCTTTTTGGAGCATATGATCTTATTGTTAAAATCGAAGCGGATAGTTTCGATAATTTAGGAAAAATTTTGGTTGAAAAAATACGTGTTCTTGATGGTATTGATGATACTAAAACTTTGACTGGTACTAAATTTTAAAAATTGTTTTTATTTTGTTATTTTTATTAGTGTTGCCAGCAGCCATATTTACTTAAAGTTTTCTCACATTTATAACCGAAACTATTATATTGAGGAAAATACATTAAGTAATGTTATGTTTAAATCAATGTCGGGTTTGGAACAAAAACTATACTTTTATCTTGGTGAAAACGACAAACGAGTTTTTACAATAAAAGAAATAGTAAAAATTTTAAACATTTCATATCCACACGCAAGAAATATTGCATCAGACATGGTTGAAAAAAATGTTATAGAAAGAGTAAAAAACGGTTTATTTGTACGTATACCCGAATCAGTCATACTAAACAAAAAACAATACAGAGAAGATGCAATACTTATAGCAGCTAAATCAAATAAAAAATCTTTTTTATCTCACTACACAGCTCTTTCTATCCACGGGATTTCAGAACGATACACCACAAATATTTATGTTACATCAACAAAACATCAACGAAATATAAAATATCATGAAATTTTTATCAAATATACCCAAATTATTCCAAAAAAATATTTTGGTATTAAAAATATCTCTTATTCTAATGAAAAAATAAAAATTTCAAATTTAGAAAGAACAGTTTTAGATGTAACCACTAAACCAAAATATGCAGGAGGATGGATTGAAACAATAAACTGCCTAAAAAATATCGACAAAATCAATCATGAAAAAATGATTAAATATATAAAAAAATATGATAACAAAACAACTGCAAGAAAAATAGGTTATCTATTTGATAAATTAGATAATCTTAACCCCCCAAAAAAAATAGTAGAAAAAATAAAAAAATTCTCAGGTTCAAACGAATTATATTTCGATAAAAGCAAAAAAGGAATACATGATAAAAAATGGAGGCTAACTGTTCCAAAAAAGATTGTGGAGATAGTTAATGCTTAATAGAAAACAATTCGAACAAATTCAAAAAAATACAGGGTTTAAAAGAGAAAAAAATATTAGGTAGTTTAGCTAAATTTTTTTTTATTTGGTTATTTTTGTTATTTTGTGGAGTTTTGCGTTGATTTGATTGTATGTGTATTTTTGGAAGTTTCCTGTTCTGTATAGTTCTAGTAGGTATTGGAATTGTTTTTCGTTTTCTTTGGTCCATTGGTCTTGTAGTCTTTTGGCTTCGTATTGGCTTAGTTTTTTTTCTATCCAGTCTGGTTTTACCATTGTTTTTTTGTTTTCACCTCGTTTGTATTGTTTTTTTTTGTGTTTGTTAA
>CAYMOC010000010.1:0-33338 GCA_964391965.1 uncultured Thermoplasmatales archaeon
AAACAAAAAGAAAAAAAATTTTTAAAAGGAAAAAAGTTTCATGAAAAAAATAATTTATAGAAAATATTTAACAGTTTTTTTTCTTCTTTTATTCTTTTTAACAGTTTTTTCCTATAATGTTTCAGCAGAAAACAGTTCTGATGAAAATATCTATGTTGAATTTTATTACTCAGAGATCTGCCCGAGTTGTATGGAAAAAAAAGAAAACGTTGTGGATCCAATAGAACAAGAATATCATAATAATTCAAATCTATTTTTTGTCTATAAAAAAACAAATGAATATAAAAATGAATATGAATTTTATCAGAATAAATACAATATAGATTATCCTTTTATTATTCTAAAAAATCAAACTAATGAGAGTTTTCTTAAAGAAAGCGATATAACTAAAGCTAAACTACGTGAAAATATTGATTTGTTTCTTCAGGGTGTAACACCGGAGGGTTCTGATTCTGATGTTGTTGAGTTTGATTTTTTGTTTTGGGATATAAATTTTGATACTGATGATTTTTCTTTACCTGTTTTAACTGTTGTTCTTGCAGGGGTGGATAGTTTTAATCCATGTGCTTTTTTTATTCTTATTATTCTTCTGGGTCTTTTGGTTCATGCGAAAAACCGTAAACGTATGCTCCTTATTGGTGGTATTTTTATTTTTTTCTCTGGTTTTTTGTATGCTTTGTTTATGTTTGTTTTGTTTAATGTGTTTTTTTTGACGCGTGAGAGTGTAACAGTTATTACTATTGTAGCCGGTATAATAGCTCTTAGTTTGGGTGTTTTGGATATCAAGGATTTTTTCTTTTTTAAAAAAGGTGTTTCTATTAGTATTCCTGATGAGAAGAAACCTGATATTTATAAGAAAATGCGTGATCTTGTTAAAAACCCGCGTCTTGCTGCTGTGGTTTTTGGAACAGTTGTTTTAGCGGGTACTGTTAATTTTTATGAGCTTTTGTGTACGTTGGGTCTTCCTTTGGTTTTTACTCAGAAGCTTTCTACTTATGATCTTAGTGGTTTTGAGTATTACACCTATATTGTTTTTTATAATATTGTTTATGTTATTCCATTAATTGTTATTGTGTTGATTTTTGTTTATACTCTGGGTCGTGTGACTCTAACGGAGTGGCATGGCAGGCTTTTGAAGCTTTTTGCGGGTATCATGCTTTCTGGTTTTGGTGTTATGATGCTTGTGGATTATCAAATCCTTAGTAATGTAGTAACACCGGTTATTTTGCTTTTGATAAGTATTATTTCTACATTTTTAGTTTCTTTTATTTGGAAAAAATTTAAACTAGGAGAACAGAGTTAAGGTTTATTTGATATTTTTTATGGGACGCAGGCGTGATAAGAATCTTGAGAAAAAAATTGCTCGTGGTCGTATCGATAAACTTTTTACTATGGCTGAAAAAATGGCTTTATCTGGAAAACTAAATTTTTCTGATCGTTATGTAGAATTGGCTCGTAAGATATCAATGCGTTACCAGATATCTATTCCTCGTCGTTTTAAACGATGTTTTTGTAAACACTGTTATCGTTATATGTTACCGGGTGTAACCTGTAGAGTGCGTGTTCATAGAGGACGTATTGTTTTTTTTTGTTTTAACTGTGAAAAATTTAGTCGTTTTCCCTTGAAAAAATAAAAAATCGGGATGGTGTTTTCATCCGGTATACTTAAATAACCTTTTGTTTATTACCGATGTCCTAATTTATATATTAAATAGATTAGATAAAGAGGTTAAATTGGTTTATGACAACAGTTTATGATGTTCCAGCAAAAGATTTAATCGACGAGGTTGCTAAAAAACTTCAGAAAGAAAAATCTATAAAGATACCAGAAGAGAACAGATATACTCGTACAAGTATAACATGTGAGAATATACCTGAGAATAAAGACTGGTGGTATACCCGTTGTGCATCGGTTCTCAGAAAAGTCTACATCAAAAATGGTGTAGGTGTTCAACGTTTAAGATCAGAATACGGTGGAGCTAAAGATATGGGTTCGAAACCAAATAAAGCACGTCAAGGCTCTGGAACTGTTGTAAGAAGAGCACTTCAACAACTTGAAGAAGCAGGACTTATCAAAAAAATTAAAGGACAGGGTCGTGTGGTTACATCTAAAGGCCGATCTTTTATGGATAATGCATCAATGGATGTTTTGAAAAAAATTGGTAAATAAAAGAAACTTTAAATTTATTTATTATAAAGTTTAGTTTGGATAAATTATTAATAGTATAAAATAAAATAATGTGATTCGGCGTAATAATTATGGACGACGAACTAGAAAAAATTAAGAAAAAAAGACTAAAAGAACTGCAACAACAGGGTCAGTTTGAGGATCAACTTGAGGAACAAGAATCTCAAAAAGAAGAATTTGAACAACAAAAAAAGATGGTCCTTATCAGTATTATGACTCCTAAAGCACGTGAAAGACTTGGAAACATCAAGGTTGCACGTCCAAAAGTAGCTGAATCAATAGAAAGTCAACTGATAATGCTTGCTCAATCAGGCAGGTTGCAAAGTAAAATAAATGATAAGCAGTTACAGCAACTGCTTAAAAGAATGATACCTAAAAAAAGAGATTTCAATATTAGAAGAAGGTGAAAGAAGGTTTATGTCATCACGTAAAACTCTTACAAGAAAAATTAGGCTTAACAAGGCTACTCGTAGTAACAGACGTGTTCCAGCCTGGATTATGTTAAAAACAAATAGACGTTTCACACGTCATCCAAAACAACGTCATTGGCGACGTGATTCACTTAAAAAAAGCTGATGAACTATGGCAGAAGAAAAAGAAAGAATTTATGTTATACCCCTTAAGGCTAAGAATTATAATAATTCTAAAGCAGCTGATACAGCTGTAAAAAGAGTCAAAAATTTTTTAACCAGACATATGAAAGTAGAAGGAAAGGATATCTGGATAGATGAATCTTTGAATCGTATGCTTTGGTCTCATGGTAAATATAGTATGCCTAATCGTGTACGTGTTAAAGCTGTAAAGTTTGATGATGGAATAGTTGAAGCATCACTTCCTGAGCTTGAATTTAAAAAATCACGTCGTGAGATCTTGCGTGAGGAACGTGAAAAGAAAGCTCCAATTCTTCGAAAAGAGGAAATGCCTGAAGAAGAGGAAGAAGGTGAAGCTGGAGCTGAAGATTATGAGATGGTTCCCACGGCTGATGGTGATGTGAAACTTAAGAAGAAGAAACCTAAAAAGGAAAAAGAATCAGAAGAAGAATCTGAGGAATCTGAAAAGGAAACCAAGGAATCAAAAGAAACAAAGAAACCTAAGAAAGAAGAAAAAGCTGATAAAAAAGAAAAACCTAAGAAAAAAGAAGAATCCTCTGAAAAGAAAAAAACTGAAACAAAAAAAACAGCTAAATCAACAAAAAAAGAAACAAAACCAAAAACTTCTGAAAAAAAGAAAACTGAAGGTTCTTCTAAAACTGAGAAAAAAACGGATTCTAAAAAGAAATCTTCTGAAAAGAAAAAATAGAAATAATGATGTGATCATTTTTTATGCTTGAACTTCTGGATTTTAATGAGAATCCTAATTTAGGTGTTTTTTGTCGTTGTAATGACGACATTGTTTTTATACGCCCAGGTCTTCCAAAAAAAACATTAAATAAAGTAAAAAATGTTTTAGAAGCAGAACTTGTTGAGTTTAGTGTTTCTGATGCAAACATAGTTGGTTCTTTGATGGCTTTGAATTCAAAAGGAGCGGTTTTAACTGATTTTGCTGATAAAAAATGTGTAAAAGTCATCCGTGATCTGGGTTTGAATGTTTGTGTGATAGGCGATATTTATAATGCGGCTGGAAATGATATACTTGTGAATGATTCTGGTTGTATGGTTCATCCTGATATATCTGATGAATCAATCAGGCTTATCAGTAAAACTTTTGATGTACCTGTTCATCGAGGTAAAATCGGTGGGCTTAAAAATGTGGGTATGGCTGCAGTTGTAACAAATAAGGGATCCCTATGTCATCCGAAGGTTACTGATGAAGAAAAAAATGATATAAAAAAGATTTTTGATGTTGATGTAATGATTGGGACTGTTAATCATGGAAGTCCGGTTATTGGTAGTGGTTTAGTTTCTAATTCTAAGGGTTGTATTATTGGGGATTTAACAACTGGTATTGAGATGGGTAGAATTGAGGAGGCCTTGGGTTTTCTTGACTAACTATTTATTATTTAATAATATTTATTAATTTTATAGAAAAATTTATAAACTATACGTATATTATATATTTTAAAGTATATAAAAAAGAATAATGATTTCTTGGATGATAAAAATGAGTAAAACTTACAATTTTAAACCCGAAGATAAAAAAATCATAGATATCTTCACAGATCTAGGTATGTCCAAAAATCTAGCGAAAACACTTCTTTACGTTTCTAGAGCTAACGAATGTCGTTCAGCTGATATAGAAAGGGGAGCCAACCTAAGACAACCTGAAGTTAGTGTAGCAATGCAAAAACTCAGAGACAGAGGTTGGATAGAGGAACGACATAAGAAAAAAGAAGGCAAAGGAAGACCGGTACACCTCTATAAGCTTTCATCATCAATAGATGACATAATTGAAAGCTTCGAACAAGAGAAAGTACAAGAAATTGAGACTATCCAGCAGGATTTGGATGAGTTAAGAGATCTTGTAAACAAAAAATAAAAACTAATTTTTGGGGCTACACAAACAAAAAATATTCTTTTCTTTTTTTAATTTAAAAAATAAAAAATTTTTATTGTTTACAAAAAAACACTTTTTTTATATAGTTTCAACCTATTATATTCTTTAACTTAGGAGTTGAGGAGAGTTTATGGTAAATGTTTGCCCTAGATGTGGAGTTAAAAATAATGATAATACAGCTTTTTGTATGAATTGTGGTACAAAATTACCCGTTCGCCCCCCCGAATCAGCAGAGTCAACCGATTTCTAGACCTCCTGGAAATCAGAATTTAAACAGATATCCACAAAAAAATAGAATACAATTTGAACTTTTTACACCCTGGTTTATAATAGTTGGAACAATTCTAATAGGTATAGGAATAATGCTTCTTGGTTTTGTACCTGGTGATATTTACATCGATATGTCTGATTCCTCAGATTTAGTAAATGGAGAAGATTTTCATCCTGAGATGCAGATTACTTCTTTACAAATTGGAGCACTACTTATTGGTATAGGTACAATTTTTGAAGGACTAGGTGCTGGATTAAATGTTAAAGCATATTTTGATTTGAAAAAAACAAAATAAACAAAAAAACAATTTTTCTTATATTTTTTTGATAAGTAATATTTATAAAACATTGTTTGTTTGACCCCTTAAAAACAAGATATTATATATAAAAAAATCTGATTTTGTAATAGGATTTTTTTTGTATTTCTGTTGGTGAAAAAAAGTTATGTCAGGTTACAATCAAAAATCAATTGAAGAAAAATGGCAGAAAAAATGGTTTGATGATAAACTTTATCATTTTGATTTTGATAGTGATAAAAAAGTTTTTAGTATAGATGTTCCACCACGATATGCATCAGGGCCACTTCATGCAGGTCATGCTGTTCATTATACTCATATAGATTTTGCAGCAAGGTACAAACGAATGCAAGGTTTTAATGTATTTTTTCCACTTTGTTTTGATGTTAATGGTATACCTATTGAGGAACGTGTGGAGAGAGCCCGTGGTATTACTCGTAAGGATATAGATCGTCATGAGTTTAACAAGCTCTGTAGTGAGTTTGCAGAGAAAAACATTAAGATGATGACTGAGCAGTTTCAGTTGCTTGGAGAGAGTATGGATCCAAGTATTTATTATCAGACTGATGCCAAATATTACCGTCGAATTACTCAGATTTCTTTTATTAAAATGTTTAAAAAAGGTTTGATTTACAAGGGCTTGTTTCCGGTTAACTGGTGTCCTCGTTGTATGACTGCTATGGCTGATGCAGAAATTGAGTATAAAAACCGTGAGACTAAGCTTAACACAGTCAAGTTTTATTTTAAAGATGATCAACCCGAGCAAATTGAAAAATATCATGGAATCGGCAGGGATGATCATGGTTTATATGTTGAGATTGCTACAACCCGTCCTGAGATGCTTCCAAGTTGTCAGATAGTAGCAGTGCATCCCACTGATGAACGTGCTCCTTGGCTTGCTGATAAAACACTTATTGTTCCATTGTTTGAAAAAGAAGTAAAAATTGTAGAAGATGATGCTGTGGATCCAGATTTCGGATCAGGTGTTGTAATGATTTGCACTGTGGGTGACAAGGAGGATCTTAACTGGGTTTTCAAATACAAGCTTCCACTTGATATGAGTATCAACGAGGAGGGTTGTATGACTGAACTTTGCGGTGAATACAAGGGTATGAAAATTGTTGATGCTCGAAAAAAAGTAATTGAGGATCTTAAAAAGAAAGATTTACTACTTGACCAAGAAAGTCTTAATCAGAATGTTGGTGTTTGTTGGCGTTGTAAAACACCTGCTGAGTTTATCAATGCAGAACAATGGTTTTTAAAAACTGTTGAATTCAAAAAAATGGTTCTTGAAAAATCTGATGAAATGGACTGGTTTCCAGAGTTTATGAAAACACGGCTTGAAGACTGGGTTAACAGCCTTGAATGGGACTGGGTTATAAGTCGTCAGCGTTATTTCGCTACACCAATTCCACTTTGGGAATGCAAAAAATGTGATCATGTGATAGTTGCAAAAGAAGAAGATTGTTATATTGACCCAACTATTGATAAACTACCTGTTTCAGAATGTCCCAAGTGTGGTGGAAGTCTTATTGGTTGTGAGGATGTTTTTGATACCTGGATGGATTCATCGATTTCACCATTATATAACACATTTTGGTACCGTGATGAAAAACGTTTCAAAAAACTATATCCTATGAGCCTACGACCCCAAGCACATGATATCATCAGAACATGGGCTTTTTACACGATTCTTCGATGCAGTCTAATAACTGATGAGAAACCTTTTGAGAATATGATGATGGGTGGTTTTATCCTCTCAGAAGATGGAACACCTATGCATGCCAGTCTGGGAAATGTTATCGATCCATTAAAGGTAATCGATGAATTTGGAACAGATGCATTTCGTTGCTATGCAGCTAGTTGTTCCCTTGGAGAAGATAACCCATTTAGAAAAAAAGATGTAGTTCGAGGAAAACGTCTGCTTCGTAAAATCTGGAATGTACAAAAATTTATTGATACAGTGGTAAGTAAAAAAGATTCGAAACCAGAAAAAAAGAATCTATCTAATATTGACCGTTGGATTCTTTCAAAATTCAGCCGTCTTGTAGAGAAAAGCACCAGTCAGATGGATGAATATGATTATTCACAGACAATGAAAGATGTGGAATACTTCCTCTGGCATGAAATAGCTGATCATTATATAGAAATGATAAAATCCCAGGTTTATGATGAAAACACGGATAATGAAAACCTAAGATACACCTTATACACTCTTGGTCTGGGAACCCTTAAACTTTTTGCACCATTTTTTCCACATATAACAGAAGAAATCTATCATCAATATTACAAAAAATATGAACCAGAAAAAAGTATACATTTCCTTAGTTGGCCAGAATCATTGTTAGTAGATGAAAACCTGGAAAGAGAAGGTGAAATAGTTAAAAACTATATTTCAAATATTCGATCATGGAAAAGCCAACAGGGTATACCTTTGAATGCATCAGTTAAAGCCTTTACAACTTATGCTTCTGAAGAAATAGTTGATGCATTGAAGAAAAACAAAGAGTTGATACAAAATACTTTAAAATTTCCTGATGATCATAAGTTTGTAAAAGGTAAACCAGAGGCTGAAGAAAAAATAGTAGAAATCAAACCCGTATATTCAAAAATCGGTCCAAGTTTTAAACAAGATAGTAAAAAAATTATAGGTTGGATTCAAAAAAACAAAAAAGAATCTATAAAATTAATAGAAGAAAAAGGAGATATCTTCCTTGTTGATATACCTAATATTGAATCTGATGATACATCTGGTCTTTTAAAAAATGGTTTTATAACAGTTGAAAAAGATGTTTTGTCTAAAAAAAATCAGAATTTACATATATTGCCTTTTGACGATTTTTATATTGAATTGGAGGTTGAATAATTATATTATGAAACTTAGAAAAAAAACTCTTAAAAAATGGGCTTTTAAGATAGTAGTAGTGTTAATCGTTTTGTTTTTACTACTATCTGGTTTTATAGTTATAATGCAGAGTATATAATTCTGTTTTTTCTCGACAATCTTTTATAGTTGAATTTAATTGCACCGGACGTAAAAAATTGAAAGGGTGATTAATAGAAAAATGGCGGAAAAAAATATATTTGCAAACCCTGCCCCTTTGGGTTTAATGGGTTTTGGTATGACAACTGTCTTGTTGAACATTCATAATGCTGGTTATTTTGCTTTGGGTTCGATGATTCTTGCTATGGGTATCTGCTATGGTGGTTTTGCACAAATCATTGCTGGGATACTTGAATACAAGAAAGGTAACACATTTGGTGTGACTGCTTTTACATCTTATGGACTTTTTTGGTTGAGTCTTGTGGTTCTTATTTTTATTCCAAAGATTATAGGAGAGGAATTGCTGTATGAGGAATCAGCTTTTGCATCATATCTGTTTATGTGGGGTCTTTTCACGGGTCTTATGTTTATTTCAACTCTTAAGAAACCAAAAGCCTTGCAGTTTGTGTTTGGGTCACTTACACTTTTGTTCTGGCTTCTAGCAGCAGGTCATTTCATAGGTGCCGAAACTGAACTGGGTGCTAATGTGTTAAAAATAGCTGGTTATGAAGGAATAATCTGTGGGCTTAGCGCTATATACTTGGCTATGGCTGAGGTTATGAATGAAACCTTTGGAAAAACAATGCTGCCTGTTGGCGGCCCAACTTTAAAATAATTAAAAAAAATTTTTTTTTATTTTTTCATTTCTTCTTCTGCTTTTTTTATTTCTTCCTGCATCATCTTATCAAGTTTTTTGTCGACACCTTGTTCATTAGCGATTTTTTGAAGATCTATTATAATGTTTTCCCAGAGAACTTGTTGAGCTAGAGCAAAATCCCACATGTCTAGTTTTTTACCGCCTTCAGCATTTTCGAATTCTTTTAAAAAATCTTTTTGGTCTTTCTCTTCCATATTACTATCAGAACTCCATTTAGTTTTTCTTTTTCATCATTTTTGCTTCTTTGATTTGTTGTTTACGAGCAATTAGTGACATTTGATCAAGCATTTCTTCCCATAGTGCTTCCTGATCAAGAGCGAAAAACCACATGTCTAGTTTCTTATTTATATCTGCTTTTTTGAAATCTTCAAGAAACTGTTTGACGTCTTCATCTTTCATTTTTTATCAAAACCTCTTAACTATTTCTTCAAATAAAAATCTTTTTTTATTCTCAATGTTTTTTATATTTCCACGAGTTCATATGATCTACTACCAAGCCCTATTTCTTCTCCATATCGTAGTTGTTTAGCGGGATCAACATTGTTTTCTTTTTGGAAGATATCTGGTTTCTTTTTATGTACTAGATCAAGTGATGCCTGATCAATAGCTACAGGGTCATCTGATATGAGGTAACCTATATCTGGACATATTATTGGTCCCGGGCTTGGATGACAATCACAGAGTTTAGCTATCCGGTTTACATCGTTAAGATAAATTACTTTTTTGTTTTCAAGACATGCTTTTGCTGCACAAGCAAGTACATATTGAAAATCTGCATCCTGGAATTTTAATGCATCATGTTCACATGCGTTTACACATACACCACATCCGAAACAGTTTTTGTTATGAGACCATTTTTCTTTTTCTTTATCTACCTTTATGTCTCCAAATGGGCAAACCTCTGCACAAACTCCACAATAAGTGCACTTGTCAACTTTATGTTCAGGACGGCTTCCATGATGCATACGTCTCTTGGTTTCCTTGGTGACACCACCCATTCCAAAGTTTTTGATTGCACCACCCATACCCGTAGCGTTATGTCCTTTGACATGAGCAAATGAAAAAATATACTCTGAATTGTAAATATGATCTGCTACTTCATACTCTCGTTTATCAACTGTTACTTTTTTTCCAGAATCATCTATTACAACATCGCATCCTATTTTTTTCTTTGAAAAACCATGAATTTTAGCAAGTTTTTCATACCCTGTTTTTGATTTACGCAGTGCATTATATGCTACTGTCGTGTCAAACAAAAAAGGTTCAGCGTTATAGTTTTGAAGTAGTTCTACTACTTTTTTTACAAACTCGGGACGGGGGAAATATTTGTTTTTCATCTCACCCATATGAATTTTAAGTGGAAATTTCTGATTTTTAAATTTTTTAATATCAAAACGGTCTAATGCATTTTTTAACTTATTTTCATCCTTAAAAAATACTACTTTTGTTGAACTCATCCTATTTTTTTCTCCCATTTTTTAAGGTTTAAGACTTTTCCAAGTGATTCACCTTTTTTTATTTCTTCACGTATACGGTTTTCTTGTTCTTTTACATTAAGTGCTCGGTTTGCTATTTCTTGAGCGTTTTCTTGCGGTACAACTATTACTCCTGAGTCATCTGCTATAATCCAATCATTGTTACGAACTATCTGACCACCAATTGTTATCTCTGATCCTATTTCACCATAGCCTTTAGGTTCACCCGCATTTGATGTTATATGTCTTGAAAATATTGGAAGATTTATTTTTAAAAGATCATCAAGATCTCTTACCGCGCCATCAATAATAACACCTTGAATACCTCTTTGTTTTGCGCTGTGAGTAGCTAGTTCACCCCATATAGCGGTTTTACCTTGGTTTACATCTATTACTATTATCTGATCTTTTTCTGCTACATCGATAGATTCTACAGGTTTAGCCCAATCTCCATCCATGGTTTTAACGGTTAAAGCCCTACCAGCAATATGAAAACCATTTTTTATAGGTCGAAGGTCTTTAACAACTCCTTTAGTATGCATAGCATCAGCGATATTTGCTGTACTAACTTTTTGAAAAGCTTCTTTTAGTTTGGTTTTATCATATTTTTTAAAAAGATCTGATTTGATTTGTTTACAATCGTTTATACTTTTTTTGATGATTTCTGTTGCCCTGGTAACATTTTTTGCTTTGGTTATAGCTCCACCTACAATTATTACGTTAGCTCCAGCATTGATTGCATCAGGTGCTGTTTCACTGTTTATACCACCTGCAACAGCTATTGGAATGTTTGTTTCTTTATAGATTTTTTTTATGATTTCAAAAGGTTTCTTTCCTTTCATTTGTTCATCTATACCAATATGGATACATAGATAGTCGACACCTATTTTTTCTAGTTCTTTAGCTCTTTTTGTTTTATCTTTTACACCTATTAGATCAACCATTATCTTTGATCCATATCTTCGAGCTGATTTCAATCCTTCTTTAATAGTTTCATCATCGGCGGCAGCAAGAATACAAATGATATCTGCTCCAGCTTTTGAAGCCATCTCTGTTTCAAGTGCCCCTGTGTCCATGGTTTTAAGATCAGCTATAATTATTTTGTCAGAAAAATTTTGTTTAAGCTTTCGAACTATTTTCATGCCTTCAGATTTAATCAAAGGAGTCCCTGCTTCAACCCAATCTGCTCCACCTTCGACTGAATCTTTAGCTATTTTTAAAGCTCGATTTTCGTTTAAAAGATCTAAAGCTACTTGTAAAACTGGTTTATTCATTTTATTTTTCAGCTGCTAAAATATGTGTATTGTTTAAAAAACCTATGGATAACAAAAAAAAGAAAAAAATGAGAATTTTTTTTTATTTGTATTGTTGACAGCTGTCACACCAATAACGGTTGTATTGTTGGATGAATCTTGTGGGTTTACCACATGTTGGACAAACACCTGCAGCCGGCGGCTGAGTTTGTTGTTGCTGTTGTTGAGGTTGTTGTTGGTAACCACCTACGGGTCTTTGAGCATAGGGTGGTGTTTTGTTTTTTCTAAGTAAAACAGCTAATAAAACAGCGACTACAATGATTGCAATTATTATTATAATCAAAGGTAAGAGCCATTGATCCAAAAAGGATTCTTCACTTCCGTCGACATCTCTTTTTTCATCAATTTGTTGAGCTATTTGATCATAAATAGAACCAAGTTCAGAGCTATCTGTCACATTATAATACTGTCCGCTAGATGAGTCAGATATTTCTTCCAATTGACCCCTGTATTCGCTATCGTCATCAATACCTAGGCCTATTATGAAGGTTGCTTCTGAACAGTTTAATAAACCGTATCTCCACGGATTTGGTCCCCAGTCACTATAGTAATATGATGAGGGTTGTGTTATATTTTTTTTGTCTTTATAATTGTGGCTAGGATAAAATTGGTTGCATATGTTATCTTGTCCATCAGTCAATGCAACTATTGCTCCAACTGAATTTGATCTTTTATAACCTACAACATAATCCATTGCTGTGCCTATTGTATCAAATAACGGTGTATAGAGATAAGGTGACAAACTGCTTAGATTATTCTTTAAATCGGTTTTTCCATCTGTTTTTGTGTAAACAAATCCATTAAGTTGCCTTGGCTTGTTAGATCCCCATCCATTTTCATAGATGTAAGCACTTGTGTTATAATCATAAGAATAGTTAGCTGTGTTGCTTTCAAAACAAAATATTGCGCATCTATCACCTGTGTGTAGCTGATCTATAAACTCTGATGCTGCTTCTACAGCGTCTACCCATTTGGTGTTATTTGAACGGTTATAATCCTCGTCATATGTGTATTCATCCATTGAACCTGAATTGTCAATTACAATTACTACATCTACATTTGATGTTTGTTGTTGATCATCAGCCTTTACATCGTTTGGATTAATTGCAAAAAGGGTTATATTCACAAGCATTAATGCTAATAAAATCGATAGATATTTTTTCATATTTTTTTCTCTCCTATCCTATATTCCTTAAGGTATCATTTTAATATATTATACAGTTTTTGTTAAAAAAATAATTTTTTTTGTGGGGAAATTGTTTATATAAAACTTTTAATTTGACTATATAATCCCTGTATAAAAGTAAGATTTGAGGATTTATGACGAAAAATAAGGCTACTAAGTTTCATAAAAAAACAAATGAAAACTTTAATGATTTACTTCGAAAGCTTGAGCTTCAAGCTGTTGAAACTGCTGAAGAACGTATACCTTTGTACATAGAGGTTGGTTTGAAAGATGCAGATCATGTTTTAGATGTTGGTTGCGGCTCCGGTATCGTAACTCGTGATCTTGCTCATCTTACACGTGGTCAAGTTATTGGTATAGATGAATCACCGGATATGATAAAAGTCGGTCGTGAGGTTTTAAAACAATATGACAATGTTAGCCTACAGGTTGCATCAGCTGAAAATCTTCCTTTTGATGATGGTTTTTTTGATGTTGTGACATGCAATCTTATGTTGATGTGGTCTAGCAATCCTCAAGATATAGTTAAAGAAATGGCTCGTGTTACAAAACATGGTGGACGTGTTTTAGCATCCTTAGAACCAGATTATGGTGGTAAACTACATTATCCTGAAAACACCCGGGTTGATCCTATTTTTGCTGGAAAAGCAATACGTGACAAAGGCGGAGATCCTCATATTGGTCGAAAACTTCGTTGTCTTTTTGTAAGAGCAGGGTTAAAAACCAAAGTAGGTATAGGTAATAATCGTATATGGAGTTGTGAAGAGGATAAAGCTTATTATCTCCATGCAAGAGATTTTTATGTTACAGCTTTGAAAGCCGCGGGTTTAACACAGAAAGAAATAGATAAATGGGAGTTTGAATATTTGAAATCTCTTGATGAAGGAGTTCAACTTAATTTTTTTCCACAGTTTTATGCGATAGGTGTGAAACCATAAAATTTTTTTTTTAAAAAAATTATTTAATGCTTTTAGATATAGGTGTTTTTTATGAACGCTAAAGTTGTTGATGGAAAAAAAATTTCAAACAAAATCAAAGAAAAAGTAGCTTCTGATGTAGAAAAACACTATGAAAAAACCGGTATAAGTCCATCAGTAACAACAATAAAAATTGGTAAAAATTCCTCTTCTGATCTTTATCTTCGTTTGCGTGATAAAGCATGTGAAAAAGCAGGTATTTCTTCTTTTCATGAGTTTTTTTCAAAAGATACTACCGAATCTGAGGTGTTAGATACAGTTTATAGTCTTAATGAAGATCCTGAGGTTCATGGGGTAATGGTTCAACTTCCGTTTCCTGTGGATAATATTTCATCAAAAAAAATTATTAATGCTATTGATCCAAAAAAAGATGTTGAGGGTTTACATCCTTTCAACATGGGAAAGACTCTTCAGGGTGAAGAAAACTTGATTCCATGTACGCCGCTTGCAGTTATAAAGATTTTAGAACATGAAAAAATAAATCCTAAGGGTAAAAATGTAGTTATTGTTAATCATAGTGAAGTTGTAGGTAAACCTTTGTCTTGTCTTTTTTTGAATAGAAATGCTACAGTTTCTGTTTGTCATGTTTTTACAAAGAATCTAAAAAATTATACTAAAAAAGCTGATATTTTAGTTTCTGCAGCGGGTGTTAAAAATCTTATCGGAGAAGATATGGTTAAATCTGATTGTTTTGTATGTGATGTAGGTATTATTCCAACTGATGATGGTGTGACAGGAGATGTATGTTTTGATGAGGTTTCAGAAGTTGTTGATCGTATAACTCCTGTACCTGGTGGAGTTGGCCCTGTAACAGTTGCTTGTTCGCTTCTTAACATGGTTAAAACTTTCAGGAATTGTTTATGATGAGGTGTAAAACAAGTTTTGAATAAACTCAGTTTTTTATCTTTAATATTTTTTATTGCAGGTATTTGTTTATTTATTCTTGGTTTTTCAGAAGGAGATGTAACTGCTGGTTTTTTTGTAATATTTCCTTTTATAATGGGTTCAGGTGTTTATGGTTCATTAGGTGTTTTATGTTTTTTTATAGCTTTTTTATGCTACATTTTTAGTTTTTCATCTAAGATAGAAAAAGATTATTCTAATATTGGTTATGAGTCCAAAAAATCTTCTTCTAAATGGGGTGGAGTTGTGTTTATCGGTCCAGTTCCAATTGTTTTCGGTAGTAGTTGGAAGACAGCTCTTGTTATGATGGCTGCGGGTTTCATTGTTATGTTAATTTTGTATTTTTTGTATTTTTATTCTTAGTTTTTCTAAATATAAAAACATATTTAAACTTGGTAAAGATTTATGAAAGTGAAATACTATACATTGTTTGAATCATCAAAAAAAATCATAAAAATTTTTTTTTTGGTGATTGTGGTCTTTCAGAGAGATATGATGATTTATCTTGGTTGGAGAGGATTAGGATGAAAGTTCCGTTAAAAGAAATTAGTCAAAAGATTAAGATACTACAAAATGAAGCTGAACGCAGAATGCCGTATCGTGTTTGGCATTTAGTGATTTCTGTGTGGAAAGAAGATGATTACCTGGTTGAATATGTTTATGATGAGGATACATCTCCAAATCCAGAAAATCAGGAAGAATTTAGGTTAATAAAACATAATTTTTCTTATAACAAGAATAAGGACAAATATTTCTATAGTCAGGATTTAGAAACAGACAAAGATTTTGCAAATCTCCGTGAGGAAGAAATTAGTCCTTCTAATGATTTAAAAGAAGAAGAGCCTCTTCTTGAGGCATAAATTTTTATTTTTTTTTAGGCTTCACTTTTACTAAACATGTAGCTTCCTATCAGCATCATTACTATACAAAATAAGAATACAACAAATAGATCTAAGTATATTGGTAGAAGGTTGTTCGTACCTGTTAGGCTTCCTCTTAATCCATCTACCATATAAAACATAGGGTTTACGTATGCTGCTGTTTCAAGTATTTTATGTGATGACACTGGGAAAAAAGCTGATGATAAAAAAAGTAGCGGCATGAGTACAAGGTTCATTATCAATGGGAATCCTTGGAAATCCTGCATTTTTGATGCAAGTATTAATCCAAATCCTACTGCTGAGAACGCTATAAGTAGCATAAAAATAATTGTTAAAAGAAAACCGGGTATACTTGAGATTGGTATACCCATAAATAAAACGATTATTAATATTATTGATCCTTGAAACAATGCTGTTGTTGCTCCACCTAGTGTTCTACCGATAATTATAGAGAATCTACTTACTGGTGCAACAAGGACTTCTTGTAAAAAACCAAATTGTTTATCCCAAAGAACACTGATCCCTGCAAACATTGATGAAAACATTATACTCATAGCGATAATACCTGGTGCAAGATAAAATATGTAATCTCCTTCGACTCCTTCAAATGTTGCGACTCTGAAACCACTTCCTAATATAAATAGAAAAAACAATGGCTGAACAACAGAGGTTATAAGCCTGCTTTTTGATCTGAGAAATCTTTTAATTTGACGAAGCCACATAACATATATCGCTTGTAATTCAGCAGTTCGATTCATTTGTATCAGTTCCTCCTCATTTTTCTAAAACGCGGAGGTAAAGCTTGTTTAGGATCAAGACCTGTTTTTTCATCTCTTATGTTACGTCCCGTGTAATGAAGAAATACATCATCAAGTGTAGGTTTTCTAACACTAATAGATTTAATTTTTAAATTAAGTTTTTGAGCAATTTCTATTATAAGCGGTATTTTTTCATCGCCTTTTTTAACACCTAATGTTAAACTTGAATCATGTTGTTTTGTACTTTCCACCCAGTCTTTTTCCTCAAGTTTAGAAAGAAGTTTTTTTATGTTACCACAGGTTAATGTTATAACATCGTTTCCAACTTTGGTTTTAAGTTTATTTATTTTATCCATCACTAAGATTTCACCATGATCTATTATTGCTACACGGTTACAAAGTGATTCGGCTTCATCCATGTAATGAGTGGTTAGAAAAATTGTTGTTTTTTCGTTTTTATTCATTTTTTTTATGTATTCCCAGATTGCTTGACGGGTTTGCGCATCAAGACCTAGTGTTGGTTCATCAAGAAAAAGTACTGTTGGATAATGCATAAGTCCTCTAGCTATCTCTAGTCTTCTTTTCATTCCGCCTGAATAATATTTCACAAGGACTTTTCGTTTATCTTCAAGATCTACAAGTTTAAGGACTTCATCTATTCGTTTTTTTCTTCTTTCACGTTTAAGTCCATACATTCTAGCATGGAACTCAAGGTTTTCTTCACCTGTTAATTCTGTATCAAGTGCGGGTTCCTGAAAAACTATACCAATGTTTTGACGTACTTCATCTCTTTGTTTTATAATATCATAACCTGCTATTTTTGAAGTTCCCTCGGTTGGGTTTAGAAGAGTGGTTAGCATTTTTATAGTAGTTGTTTTACCTGCACCATTTGGTCCTAAGAATCCAAAAATTTCTCCTTGCGATACATTAAAATCTATATGATCAACTGCTGTTAATTTACCGAACTTTTTGGTTAGATTTTTAGTTTCAATTATTTCCACGTAACCTTTTCATCTCCATACAAAAAAATTAAAAATTTTTTTCCGCGCCTTTTATCAAGTTTTTTATTATTAAAGATTATCCAAAATTTATTTTTTTGTGTTCTTATAGGTCTGAAAAAGTATGCATTCCTCTTCTCCCGGACAGCTTATGCGATCTGGTGTTAAGTTACAACCACATTCATCACCATGTTTTACTTTTGATTTAAAAGTACATTCTTCAATCATCCAATTATCACCAATGTCATTTTTTTTTTGCTGATGCAATTGTAAGGTTGTTTAATTTATTTTGCTTTTTAAAAAAAATGAATTTATTTTTCGATTTTTGTTCCATATTTTTTATAAGTAAAAAAATACAATTCCTAATATAATAGTTTGGGTCGGCATGGTTCAAGAAGAAAGATGGTGATATAGATGAAAAATTTTAGGAAGATATTTTTGTTTTTTGGAGCTGTTTTTGCAGTATTTGTTATGGTTTCAAGTGCTACAGCTGTTCCTCAAACAAAAAGTGTAGAAAATTTTGAAAAGCCGGAGTATGTTGATGAAATTGAATTAAAAAAGGCTGAGGTAGATAAAGAACTGGCTGGTTTGTTTAATGATAGTAATTTTTCAATGGGTCGTTTACTTTTAGCTTTGTCTAAACTTATGTTTGCATATTCTGATCTGGCAAGAGTTTTTGGATATCAGATGATGGAGACCTTGTTTAGATTGGCTGGAAGAGTTTTTTGGGTAGCTGGTTTACTTAAATCTTTTTTTCCTAATTTAGGGAATAGATCTTAAGAATTAATTCTTATTTTTTTCTTATTCTTTTATATGTTTGTTCGATTTTTGTTCCATATTTTTTATAAATAAAAATACAAATATATTTTATGTTCGAGAGAGGTGATATAGAATAGAAAGGGGTTTATTTCCGCTTCTCCAGGCCCCTTAGAAGCGGGATAGTTCCTCTTTTTATCTATACACATGGGGCGGGAAGTTATATATTAAAACAATAAAACATAAGAAAGATTTATATATAAAAAATTATAAATATTATGGGAGCTATTTAAAAGCCTCTCTCTTGGGAACAAAAAAACTATGGTATATATGAAAAGAACCTTAACTGTGATATTTACTGTTTTTTTTCTAATCGGTTTTAATTTCATATATATCTCTGATTCTACTACAGAAGCTAGATTTGATAATATTGATAATATTTTTAATAATATATTGGAAAGTGATAAATGGCTTGATGTTTTAGAACTTATTAAAAATAATGAAGGATTTGGTTTTTGGGTTAAAAACGAAGGAGAATGGACAAAAGATATAACTGTTGTCAATGGAAGTGTTGTAACTTTAAAAATTGATAGACCTGATTTGCCATTATTACAAACTTATATGGAAATGGTAGTTATCAGCACTGAGAATATTTGGGAGATTGTAACAAATCCATTTACTGACAACCTTTCACTTATTAAAGGTGCAATAAGTAAGAAACCAGTTGGATTAGATTATGTATTTGGTTCTGAAAATTGTAAACCAGAGTTTGTAAAAGAGTATGATTACTGGGATAAAATGGATGAATCAACACTTAGAAACAATGTACTTTTTATCGATGCGTCTACTTTCTTACAGGAAGATTATGATATTCCTGGCTATGATGAAGTATTTGTTGTAGTTAATTGCTCTGAAAATGAAATGGATAACGAAAAACTAAGTAAATATCCTCATTGTACTCAATCCGCTGATGAACTAGATTTTGATGATTTAAAGGATTTAGTTTTCACTCATCCATATTTTTGGGGTCTTGATGGAGGAATTAATTCTTTATTGATGCATTGGGAGTTTGCAAGAGCGAAAACATGTCCTGAAGAAGTGACTTTTAAATTAAGAACTGTTAAAACTGGTGATTGGACTATCGGAGCAGGTTATGTTAAAACATCGATTAATTTTTTGACTTCATCACTTGGCTGTGATTGGTTTAATATCACAGTGGTAGATCCTCTTGAAAGTTGTAAAATTGAAACAGTTGATGAGTGTTTAATAGGTGAATCTGTTAGATTTAATGCTAATGTTACCCAAGGAGTAGCTCCTTATAAATATCATTGGGATTTTGGTGATGGTAGTACTTCTTCGGAGAAAAATCCTAAACATCGTTTTTTTAAACATGGTTTTTTTAATGTAAGTTTAACTGTTACAGATAGTACAGGTGTAACAGTTGCAGATAACAGTAATGTAGATGTAAAAATCGCTCCGCTTAATGTAGGCATGAATGGTCCAGAGCAAGATTTTGTAGGGGAATATATAAATTTTTATAGTAAAGTCTCTGGCGGCCTTCCTCCATATGATTTCGTTTGGGATTTTGGAGATGGAAACATGTCCAATAATGAAGATGTTACACACCGTTATTTTTCAGAAGGAATCTTTGATGTAACTCTAAGTGTAACAGATAAGAATAATACCGCAATTGTAAAACATCATTCTTTGAATTTAAGTGTAGCACCTTTAGAGTTTAATGCTTTTTTTCCCAAGGTTGGTTTTGTAGGTGAAAGTATTAATTTTTCAAATAGTGTATCCGGTGGTATACCACCATACAGATATCATTGGGATTTTGGAGATGGCAATTCCTCAAATAAATCTTCAACTGAATTTATCTATCATGATGACGGAGTTTACAATGTAACTTTATCTGTTACTGATAAAAATAATACTGTTGTTAACAAGACATATCCTATAGATATACGTGTTCATCCATTGGTTTGTAATATAGTTGAACCCGTCTTAGTTGTTGCAGGAGAACCATATAAATTTGAAGTAGACATATCTGGAGGAATACCTCCTTATAGTTTCCTTTGGGATTTTGGTGATGGTTCAAAAGTAAAAAAACAAGCTGTTTCTTATGCTTATAAAACCTCTGGGAATTACCAGGTAAAGTTTACAGTTACTGATTCTGAATATAGAGCTGCTAATGACACTCTAAATTTAAGAGTTATTTCACCTAATGAAAAACTTGTAGCGGATGCTGGTGAAAAATATACTGGTTTTGTGGGTCACCCTGTGAAATTTAATGGTTCAAAAAGTAAGGATATTCTTGATCAAGGTTTAACATATCATTGGGATTTTGGTGATGGTGAAACAGGTACAGGTGTTACTTGTAACCATATTTTTAGATATGAAGGAATTTATTCAGTTATGTTAACTGTGGAAAATGAGGATGGGGATAAAAATACTGATGTAACAACTGTAAATGTTATTAAAGATACAGTACCACCCGGCGATATTAAAAACATTGAAGTTTTAGATGCCAAGGATGGAGTTGTTAATCTAACATGGGATAATGCTTTTGATAACCTTAAAGTTGATTATTATAACGTTTACAGGGATTCATGTTTAATAGATACAACTAAAAATAATTTTTATAAAGACTCAGGATTGATTGATAACCAAAAATATGCTTATCAGATTGAAGCTGTTGATGTTTTTGGAAACATTGGAAATAAATCAAAAAATGTTTTTGCAACACCAATAGAATCAAATGATCCACCTGTAGCTATAGCAGGAGGCCCATATCATTGTAAGACTGGTGAGATACTTGTTTTTGATGGATCAAATAGTTCTGATGATAAACTACTTGATGATTTCGTTTGGGATTTTGGTGATGGCACCAAAGGCACAGGTGAAATAGTTTCAAATATTTACAAAAATAAAGGTATTTACTCGATTAGTCTAAAAGTTACAGATGATGATGGAGAAAGTAATGTTGATAAGACGTATGTGGTGGTAACAGAAGGCGATAAAACTCCACCTTGTAAACCATTTTTTGAAGGGATGATAAATGGTCATAAGGCTAAAGAAATGTTTTTTGATATTGGTTTACCCTGTGGATATGATAAAAATGTTTTATATGTTATAGACTGGGATGATGGAAGTAAAAAATCAACAAAATTTGTTTCAGCTGATGAGAAAGTTACAGTTAGTCATATCTGGAATTCATCGGGTGTTTTTAATGTAAAGGTTTATGCTGAAAATAATGTTAATCTTAAATCTGAACTTTTAGATTTTAATGTCTTAATTGACTCTATCTATGTTGGAAGTTATGGTTTTCTTGTTGATGATGATGCTGATAGTGTTTATGATTCCTTTTATAATAATGAAACCAAAACTTATGAGAAAATCAATAAAGTTGATGAAAACAGATATCTTTTAGATGTTGATGATGACGGATCTTTTGATTATATATTTGATTCAACTAAAAGCTCGTTTTCTTCTTATTCTGCTGATAAAGAAAAAGATAATGGTTTTATTTTAGGTTCGATTTTTACATATGTTTTAATAATTTTTATGATGTCAAGTTTACTTGTCTTAGGTTATCTTTTTTATGAGAAAAAACCATATTATACTAAAATGTTTAAAAATTTGATAAATTTTGAGCATGATACTGTTATTATAAATCCTGCATTAACCGCCAAGAATTCTGGAAGTAGAATTGAGGGTGTTTGCCCTGAATGTTCAAAGATTTTTGTTGGTGATGTCATTAAAAACCAAGGCTATATTTATTCAAGATGTAGTCACTGTGAAACAGTTTTGAAAAAGAAAGAATAAACAACAATTTTATTTATTCGATTTTTGTTCTATAATCATTAATAAGCATAATTGTTAATTATTTGTTAAGAAAATAAAATAATTTAGAAAAAATTCATAGAGAAAATTTTATTGAGAGAGTGAATTAGATTATGACAGCTAAAAAAATAACGTTTTTTATTGTTATTCTTCTTTTGGCACAGTTTTTATGTTTAACTTGTAGTAATGTTAAAGGAGATGATGGTAGTCCATCTGTTGTTTATGTTGATGATGATTATAGTTCTTCTACGCCTGGTTGGCGTGTAGATCATTTTGAATCGATTCAGGAGGGTGTGGATGCTGTTTCTGATGAAGGAGTGGTTTATGTATCAGCTGGTGTTTATTTTGAAAATATAGTTATTGATAAATCATTGGATTTAGTTGGTAATGATAAAAGTGACACTGTTATTGATGGAGGAGAACTTGCGTCTGTTGTGAATATAACTGTTGGTTCTGTTGATATCAGTGGTTTTACTATACGAAACAGTAGTGTTTTTTTTGGTGACGATTATGGTTATGATTATTTGATGGATATGTGTGGAGTTATTATTTCCTCTGGTACAAGTTTTGGAAATATTTCTAATGTTTGTATTTTTAATAATAAATTTGTTGATAATCAGTATAACATAAAGTTTGAAATGCAGAGTTTCTCTAATCATGTTTCAGATGTGCAGATTTATGATAATGAGATAATTGTTGAGGATATCTTTGAGGATACCTATGGCGAGGTTGGTGGAGGCGTCATATCTGATGGTAATGGTGTTTTTATAGAGGATGTTGACAATATTTATGATTTTGAGATTTATGATAACACTGTTACAATTTTTGGATCAAACTGTTCAGCTATGTTGATTGGTGGTAGAAAACATACAATTCAGAATAATCAAATAACTCAGAGTTCTGCAAATAAAGGTAGAATATATGGAATTATCGGTGATTTCTATGATTGCCTTGTTCATAATAACGATATGGTTTTTGAAAGTGAAGAAAGTATAGCTCTTCAAATTAGTAGTTCTAATAATATTATTTCAAACAACACGGTTACCTCCTCTGGCGGTATGTTGTATTATAGTGTAGCTCCAGCGGGTGTTAATATAATCAGGGATAATGTTTTTACTTCTAATGGTGAAAATGTTTCAATTTATTGTCAGTATGAATCAGGTAACGGGTCTAAAGAATATTTTTATCATAACAATTTTTTTAACCTTGGTTCAATAGAATTGGTTAATAATTATTGGAGTGCAGATGATTATTATAACTCTCAATGGTATCAAGGATATCCATCTGGTGGTAATTATTGGGATGATTACACAGGTACAGATTTTTATCATGGTGTTAGTCAGGATGAACCATGTAGTGATGGAATAGGTGATGAACCTTATGAGATAGATGTTGTTGGTACATTTGATAATTATCCTTTAATGAATCCTTCATATAGTAGTAAAAAACAATTAATGTTGGATGTTGATTCTCCTGTTTTAGAACAAGAAAGTTTTGATGTAACTGTTACATCTGATGGTAAATCTGTTGAGGATGCAGTTGTTAGTTTTGCTGATAATGAATACTTGACAGATTCCTCTGGTACAGTTTCTATTGTTGCACCCTTGGTTAGTTCTAACCAGAGTTTTGATATAAATGGTAGTAAAACTGGTTATTTTTCAAGTGATGGCTCTATCCTTGTGGTTGATGATTCTTCTTATGATGGACGCCTAAAAATTGTTAACCCTCTTATTATTAATGAATCAGAAAGTTACAATTTTTATGTGAAAACAATGCAGGATAACCCTGTTGAAAATGCAGTTGTTGAGTTTAATGGTAAAAACTATTATACTGATTCTTCAGGCAGAGTTTTACTTACTATGCCTTATGTTTCATCTGATACAGAATTTGATATTTCAGCTGATAAAAACAAATATCTCCCTGCTGAAAAAACAATTACTGTTAAAAACACTATTCTAACATCTGTAAACATTATTTCACCAGTTGGAGATGAAACCTGGTCTGGATCAAATCCTGTATTCTGGTCTGTTTCTAATCCACCTGAAAACGATTATGTTGCCGCATTAGAGTATCGTAATAGTAAAAAATCTTGGACTGAAATAGATGAAAAAATTGAAGAAAATTATTATTTTTGGGATACCACAGATGTTTCTGATGATAAGTGGTATCAAGTCAGGGTTTCAATAAAAATTGATGAAAACAATGACGGATTTTTTGAAACAAGTATTTGTTCTGATACAGTTGATGATTATTTTAGCATAAAAAATAATTTAAAAAATGAAGGATGGCTCTACGGTTATATTTACACCCAAAAAGATGATTCCGCTGTTGCATTAAATGATACTCAGATTTATGTTATCCTTTCAGAAGAAGAAGGATCTGTTACAAAAAAATGTTCTTTTAGTGATGAAAACGGCGATTATAAAATGTTTCTACCTGTTGGAGATTACACTGTTAAAATCTCTAAAAAAGGTTATGAATTAAAAACATTACAAAATATTCAGATTTCAAAAAATGAAGGAACCCTTCTTCATTCTGTTTTAAACAAGTCAAGCACTGATGAATATCTAATGGTTACAAATATTGATCAATATCGAAAAGAAATTAAAAGCGGTATTATCAATCAGAGAATCGGTGGTGAAATCACTATTAAACAATATGAGGATATGTCTGATTTTCAGAAATCAATCTATATCTACAATGGTATCTCTATATCTGATTTAAAAATAGAAGAGGATAGTGTTTCCTTGTCTGTAGATGGTGATGAGAATATTTCTGGTAGAACACTTGTGATAAATTTAGAAGAAGATTTTTTTGAATCTGGTGAAAATCTAAGTATTTTTTATGATGGAAAAAGAATAGATTTAGCTGATGATATATCTGATATATTGAATCCTAATGATGATGGATCTAACCCTGAGTATCTAGTGACATATGGTAGTAATGGTACACAGGTTTTAGTTAGTATTCCTCATTTTAGTGTTCATTCTATCAGTATTTCTAGCGTGGGTTCACAGTTTGCTCCTCAGGATGTTGTAGATGAAATACAGGAGAATAAAGAAATAGTATCAGTTGTTGCTGTTTTGATAATAATTCTTGCTGTGTTTTTTATGTTTAGGAAAGGAAAAGAAGAAGATTTTTGATTTTTTCGTCGTTTTTTTCTTTTTTTTGTAAATGTTTAGGATGTAAATCAAGCCATGTGGATGCGAATCTATCAACGGCATCATCTATGAAACTTTTTTTATATGAAATTATCAAGTTTGAAACATAATCAGGATCTATAACATAATACTTGGTTTGTCTACCTTGTTCTATTGATCCTATTATTTTGTATTTGATTAATTTTTTTAGATGAAAAGAAGTAGTTGAAGCAGCTAGACCTAGATGTTTACGGATGGTTTTATGGTTGCATTCCTTTTTTAATAATAAAAAAATTAGTATTTTCCGGCAGCTGTTTTTTCTGAGTAGACCTAATATTTTTTTGTCTCTTATACCTACTTTGCCTTTAACAAAATACCTGTTGTATCTGTCTTCTTTTTTTGATACAATTAGTTCTTTTTTTTCTAGATAATGCAGATGATAATCTAGTGTGCTCATGGGTATTTTTAGTTCTCTTGATATTTTTCTTTCATGCATGCCGGGATGGGATGAAATAAAATTATAGATTTTTTTTCTAGTGGTTAGTTCAGATTTTTTTTTGTTTCCCATCCCAATTTCTTCTCCAAAACTGTAAATTTTTTTTTGCGTTTTTATTTTTTTGCTGTAGCAAAATAAAGTATAGCAATAATTATGAAATCTATTATGATTAGTTTTTCATCTTGTGTAGCTATTTCAAAAGTTAACAGTATTCCTTTTATAAGGAATACAAAAAAAGCAATTGATATAAGAAGTAGTTTTTGTGATCCTATTTTTTTGTATGCTGCAATTGATACTACAAATAGTAGTCCACTCAGTCCAGCTATTAATATAGATAATAATAATGTTATATCATTTAGCATTGTAACATCCCATCTTTTGTTTTCTATAAATCGTTGGAGTCTATAAAAAGTTAATGAAAGGTTTTTTCGATTTTTGTTCCATATTTTTTATAAATATAAAAATATAATATGTTTTCTTAGTTTGGAAGAAAAAAAAGGTGATATAGATAAAATGAAAAAAATTACTTATATTTTAATAATAAGTATTTTTGCAACATTGTTAATGTTGTCAATGCCGGTGATGTCGACTGTACAAGCTGAACAAAAAACATTGGAAGTGGTTGATGAAGATAAAGAAAAATTGGATAGTGCAATTGTTACCTACAATTGTTTAGCTATTTCGAATCTTAGAAAGAATGGACAGTATTATTCAGCAGAGTATATAGTTTGCATTAGAGAATGTAAATATCATTTAATTGAGGAAACAGAGTTAGATGTTTTAGGTTCGATTTCATTTAAAAAAAGTGAACTTAGAAGTCCTTCTGCTGGCACTCTTGATCTTTTTATAGAGCATGGTAAATTGCCTTTTTACCCTTATTTAAAGGTTGTAAAGTACGTTGATTAAACCAATATTAGAAAATTTAAAATCAAATTTTCTTCTTTTTTTTATATTTTTTTACACAAGTTTTTTTATATATGCTTCTATGATGTCATTCTGGTTTTATGTCGTTTTATTCTGATATTATAAAGCTTATTCTTGATGGTGAAGTAAAATCTAAGGATGAGCTTCATCGTGCTAAGATTCGTTTGTGTAAAAAGTATGGTCTTGGTGATATCCCTTCAGATAGTGATATCCTTGCAAATATTGATGATAGTTTATCTGATTCTGAGGTTGAAATTGTTGTTTCTGTGGTTCGTCGTAAACCTATGCGTACTGTTTCTGGTGTTGCAGTGGTTGCTGTTATGACGAGTCCTGCGATGTGCCCTCATGGTCGTTGTATTCCTTGTCCGGGTGGACCTATGGTTTGTACTCCTCAGAGTTACACTGGTTTTGAGCCTGCTGCTATGCGTGCTTCATTTAATGATTTTGATCCATATCTTCAAACAAAAAACCGGATAAAACAACTGAAAGCTATTGGTCATCCTGTAGATAAGATAGATCTTATTATTATGGGTGGTACGTTTACCGCTCGAGATCCTTTTTATCAGGAATGGTTTATTCGTCGTTGTTTCGATGCACTAAACGGTAAGGATTCAAAAAACTTGTCTGAAGCTAAACGTTTGAATGAGACCTCTTTATGTCGTTGTATAGGTCTTACGGTTGAGACTCGTCCTGATTGGTTTAGACTTATGCATGCTGAACAGGTTCTGAGTTTTGGTGCCACACGTTTGGAGTTGGGTGTTCAAACTGTTTATGATGATGTTTTGTATGGTATTAATCGCGGTCATACTGTTACTGATTCAGTTCTTGCTACTCGTATCGCTAAAAACTGTGGTTTAAAAATAGTTTATCATATGATGCCAGGTTTACCGGGTGTAGATGAAAAACGTGATATAGATTGTTTTGATGAGATTTTTAGTAATCCTTGTTTTAAACCTGATATGCTTAAGATTTATCCGACTTTAACTGTGGATGGAACTCGTCTTTTTGATATGTGGAAAAATGGTGATTATACACCTTTAAGTACTGTTAAAGCAGTTGATTTAGTCTCTAAATTGAAGACTTTGGTTCCTGAGTGGGTTCGTATTCAACGTATACAGCGTGACATTCCTTCGGATCATATTGATGCAGGTGTCGATAAGAGTAACCTTCGACAATTAGTTCAGCATTATATGAAACAAAAAAATCTTAGTTGTCGTTGTATAAGATGTAGAGAACTGGGTCATAAAAAACTAAAAGATGATTTCTCATTAAATCCTGATGATGTTACAATGGATTTAACTTTTTATAATGCCAGTGAATCCGAGGAAGTATTTATCCAACTAGTTGACAAAGCACATGATGCCCTTATTGGTTTTTTAAGATTACGTGATATAAACATGTCTCATCGATGGGAACTAGAAAAAAATCCTTGTATGATAATACGTGAGCTAAAAGTTGTAGGTCAAGAGCTCTCCATAGGTGAAAAAAACAAACACGCTCTTCAACATAAGGGTTTTGGAAAAGAATTAATATCTGAGGCTGAAAGACTATGCGTTGAAGAATATGATAAAAAACATTTATTTGTTCTTAGTGGAGTAGGAGTCAGGCCTTATTATAAAAAACAAGGTTTTGATTCTGAAGGAGTTTACATGCTTAAAAAACTAAAGTAAAAAGATAAACCAGTAATTTTTTTTTAGTTGTCGTTTACAATCCCTAAAACTTTGTTACATCTAGGGCAGGAATAAACGATTTTATCCATTTTTATTATTCCTGCTTTGATAATATCTTTAGAAAAAGTACTTGGTTCAATTTCTTCTTCACAATAAGGGCATTTTACCATCCTTTTTTTCCATCCTTAACTTTTTTCCCTCTATATTACTTGTTTGTATGTTTTAGTTGTTTAAAAACAATACGAATTTTTTAAAAGAATTTTTTTTTGTGAGATTTCTTAGAATGATAAATTATAGATTTTTTTTATTATTTACTTGTTTTTCTCCATAAATTTTAAATATTATAAATATTATAAATATTTAACATGGCAATGACAAAACATATACCTGTTTCTGAAAAAGTCTGGAAAGAGCTGGGTAAAGCAAAAGGAGCAGGAGAAACCTATGATAGTTTGATAAAAAAAATGTTAAAAATTTATCATAGAATTAATCTTATGAAAAAAATGGAAGAAGTTGAAAGTAAGAAGGAAGAAGATCTTGTTGATATAGATGACTTATAAGGTTTTAATCACTTCCGAAATCCAGGAAACAATTTCATTTCTTGATAAAAAATCTTCTGATATTATCATTAAAAATCTTAAAAAACTTAAAGAAAATCCTTATCCGGGTAGGGGATCTGGTGATAAGGAAAGATTGCCAATTAAAGGTAAACACCGTTATCGTATGCACATTGGAAGAACCTGGACGGTATTTTATTCAATATTGGAGGATAAAAAACAAGTTCGTGTGGCTGATATGATGTCCATTGATATTGCTCATAAAAAATATGGTTTTTGATTCCATTTATTTTTTTTGTTTTGTATGTTTAAATATTTTTTCTTGTTATATTTTATGATAGTTTTTTATACTTGGGTTTTGTTCCATATTTCTTCTTTAAGGGTTGTTGGTTTTAAGGATGAAGATTACAACTGAATGTGTACCATGTTTAATCAGACGTATTATTTTTGAAAGTGAACAGAGTTCTGATGATCCGGAGGTTCGTGCTGAGGCAGTTAGAAAGGCTTGTAAAAAACTTTCTGAGCTATATGGCCCGGATGCTGTTAGTGCCAAGGTTGCAACAAAGGTACACAGTGTTGTTTATGATATTTTAGGTGATGATGATCCTTATAGTGAACTTAAAAATATGAGTAATAAGATTGCTCGTGAACTTGTTCCTTATGTCGAAGGAATTGTTGAGAAATCTGAGGATTCTTTAAAGACTAGTATGCTTTGTTCAATTGTTGGAAATATGATGGATTTTGGTATAGCTGGTGGGAGTAGTAGCCCTGATGATCTTTCTGAGGCTTTTGATGAATATTTCCAGCAAGGTTTGGGTTATAGTGAATATCCTCGGCTTATAGAGCTTATTAAGGATTCAAAGAAAGTTGTTTTCTTTACTGATAACTGTGGAGAAATTGTGTTTGATAAAATACTAGTTAGAAAGCTTAAAAGTTTTAATCCAGATATTTTTTTAACGCTTGTGGTTAAAGGAGAGAGTGTATTGTCTGATGCTACTATGGATGATGCATTGGATTTAGGTTTTGATGAAATAGTTGATGAAATTCTTACAACTGGTTGTTTCGCTGTTGGTGTTGATTTTGATAACATGCCTGATGAGTTATCTAATGCTTTGGAGGATAGTGATCTTATAATTTGTAAAGGTATGGCAAATTATGAAGTATTCTCTGAAACAAGTTACAGGCCTATTGGTTATTTGATGCGTACAAAATGTAAATCTATAGCTGATTCAATGGGTGTACCACAAGGTGTTAGTGTAATAAAAGTATATGAATAAAAAAAGATAATTTTTATAAACCTTTAATTGATTTTTTTTATAGTTTAGGATGGGAATAATGTGAAAACCTTAAAATTTTTTATTAATATGTTTTTTTTGTTGTTTTTCTTGTTTTTGTTTACCTTTTGTGTTAGTGCTGATGGTGGTTATTTCGTTGAAAAAATAGATTATGAGGAACATGTTCATCTGCCTTCTCAGAAGGCTTTAGTTGTTTGGAATGGTACTCATGAGACCTTGATTGTTTCATCTAAAGTTAGATCTGATGATTTTTCTGATCTTGCTTGGGTTATACCAGTTAAATCTAATACTACACCGGTTGTATCCGCTGGTGATAGTTCTGTTTTTTATGATGTGGCTGAGAGTTTTGTTGAATATGAGCACAGCGGTAAAGGAGAAGATGATTCATCTTATCTTGTTTGTTTATCTATTGTAGTTGCTTTTATAATGGTGTTGATTTTGTTGATAGTGGCTTTTTTTACTGGTCGTATAACTGGTATTACTTTTGTTTTATTATTGGTTGTTTTTTGTATTTTTTTAGTAGTTTTATCTGCTTTTTTTGTATATTCTCAAGTTTCTATGATGGGTTCAGATATGTCTAAAAATTATGGTGGTGTTGAAGTTGTTGATTTTCAGAAAGTAGATATTTATGATGTTGCGACTGTGAAGGCTAACAATAGTTCCAATTTTGTTAATTGGTTAAATGATAAGGGATTTAATATGTCGAAAAGTTCTGAGAGTGTTATTTCTGGTTATTGTTCTAATAATGATTTTTATTTTATTGTAAATTGGGTTAATCTTTCAAATAAATATAGTACTGAGTCTGAGATTGAGGATGGAAAAGATTTGTTAAAAAAGGGTTTGGCTACACCTTTGAAAATTGTTTTCAAATCAGAGAAGGCTTTCTATCCTATGAAAATGACTAGTATTCATGACTGTGAAACAGTGGTTAATGTTTATGTTGCTTCTAAAGATCATGTCTCTCAGGATAAGGGTGTTTTAAATAAGATGAAAGAATCTTATAAACCTTTTAGTTTTGAGGGCGAATCTTATGTTTTAACTTGGTTTAAGTTTGAAGGTGATTCGCAAGATTTAATTAAAGATTCTTATTTTTCATAGATTCCACAATGCATGATTGATTACTAAATCTGAATCTTTTAGTGTTCCTTCTGCGATTAGTGACCATTCTGAGTAGTGTGTTTCTCCAAGATCTGGTTTTGCATATACTCTTACGAAATGGTTTGTAGAGCTGGTGTTGTCCACGTAGACTCGTATATCATATGGAGCGTTTCTTAGTTGTACGATTTCTGAAAGGTCTTCTTCGTATTTTGTTGTTAATTCTTCATCATATCTCATGTCTTCAGCTGAAAGTGGTGGAATGTCTAAATCCATTGGTAGTTTTTGAGCGCGTTGCATTACTTCCATTCCTGGTAGTTCTTCGAACTGGTCATTGAAATAAAGTGTTGGGTCTTCAATTGCATCGGCTTCAAGTTTGAAATATGGTATATACAAACGTGACCAGTCATCTTGATCATATGGTGCTCCGTTGCTTCCATCTGAGTATCCGACGATTTCTGAGTCTCCTGCATAAAGATAGTTCATGGAGCTTTCGTAGGTTCCCCATTTTTCAGCATATGCTTTTCTTGTTTTTATTGAGTTAAGTATTCCTGCTTTTTCTGGGTAGATTGTGTAGTTGTCTACTCCTTCAAAAGTCCATAGTGATAAACCTTGTGAGTGTCCTAGTTCATGCATTACTAATGAAGTGGTTGATAGTATTTGTTGACGTGGTGTAAAAGCCATTCTGCTTGTTAATACTAATTTTAGATTTGTTCCAACGATTTGTGTGTCCATACGGTTTAGATCTGATGGGTAGGAGTGTCCGCCTCCGTCACATATTATCAGGTAACGGAATAGTCCTTTACGTTCATCTGGGAAATGATGTCTGTAGAATCTGTTCTGCATTCCTGAGTCTTGATCGATTGTTATCACATGATCAAGCATTTCACCTCCAGCGTTAGCTGGTGTTCCTGGCCATCCGTTGTCCATGTAAACATTCATGCCATGTTCAGTATATTTTTCTGTAATGATTTGTATTGTTTCTTCGTCTATTTTGTGATCCCAGTCAAATATTCCTCCTTTTTTCATTCCATCTACTTCTACGTACATATCTGGTTTTAATGGATCTGCGAAATATTTTCTTAGTTTGTATTCCTGGGTGTTGTAAAGACCATCTATATCTGGATCAAGGTATTCATGGTCGTCATATTCAAATGGGTTATATCCCCATTTCCATTCCCATTCTACAGGTATACCATCATTGTCTAAATCTTTATCAGAGTAATCTATGAGTGGGTCTAATCCTAAAATGTTTACTTTTGTCCAGTAAGGTATTCCATCGTTTGCGTAGCATGTTTGACCAATATCAAACCATACTTCAAATTTATCTCCGACGTAATGACCGTATCCATCTTCATGTCCGAAATAGTTATCACCGGTCCATCTGCCGGTTCTGTAACAATAAGTAAGATGGATGTTTTCCATTTCTATGTCTTCTGTTTTTCGGCCTAGAAGACCCGTGTTTTTTCTTTCGATTATGGTTAGTGTTATATCACTTGTTTCTTGTCCTTCTTCTGGTGATTGCACTCTTCTGGTTTCCTGAAACATTGTATCCCAACCTTGGAAAAGTATTTCTTCGTATCCTGTTGGAGCATGGACATCTTTGCTGTTGTGTGTAAAATCATCTATTTTGAGTGTGTAGTAATATTGTGGTTGTTGTTTCCAATCTGTTCCTTTGTTCATTATTAAGTCTGTTAGTCCACGGTGTCTTATTCTGTTTACTTCAAAAAATATTGCTTGAGGTGCTAATGGACTTATCCGGTCATCTACTATTTCTGTTTGGTTTAGTAGTCCTTCTACTTTGAGTTCTTGGTAGGTTTTTGTAAGCATTTGGGTTATTGGAGTGGTTGGTTGTGTTTCTTTTGTTTTTTCTTCTTCATTTATTAGTGTTATTAGGCTGTAGGTTACAGCGCTGCTGATTAGTATTACTACGATTGCGACTGCTATTATCATATATTTATTTTTTAGGTTTATTTTTTGCATCTATATCGACCCTAAATTTTTTTTGTGGTTTTTCAGGTTAATTATTTATATTATTTATATAATTAATTATATCTACTGATTTATATATTTTACTATATATTGTATAAAATCAAGAAAAAAAAGAGTTATTATTCGATTTT
>CAYMOC010000011.1:0-32463 GCA_964391965.1 uncultured Thermoplasmatales archaeon
TTTTTTTTATTTTAATTTTTTATTGTTGAGTAATTTTGAATATAAAATTTTTAAATCGTATAAAACAGTAAATTTTAAAACTGTAATTCGGGTACGGGTTCATCATTATGCATGAATGGGCTCTTGCTGAATCTATACTTGCTGCATCTGTTAATGCAGCCGAAAAAGAAAAACTGAAAAAAATTACTTTAATTAACGTTAGTCTCGGTGAACTTCAGCAGATTAACCAGGAAATTTTTCAAAAGGCTATCGAGGACATAATTGAAAGTCAAGGCAGTAGTATTTTAGAAAAAGCCAAGATTAATATTACTACAGAGGAGACTTTTTTGAAATGCAATAAATGCGAACATGAATGGAAGTTTTCTGATATGAAAAAAAAACTAACTGACGATGAATCTGAATCTATTCATTTCATACCAGAAGTGGCTTTTGTTCATACACGTTGTCCAAGTTGTGGCAGCCCTGATTTTGAGATAACAAAAGGTCGTGGTGTTACTATTACGTCTATTAAGGGGGAAAAATAGGTTTTTATGGAACCAAGAACCAGTGTTATCAAAAAAAGGCTTTCAGAAGTAGATAGAATCATCCCTGTAGCCTCTGGCAAGGGGGGTGTAGGTAAAAGCCTTATAGCTTCTTCTATGGCTTTGAATCTTTCTAAAAAAGGTTTCAAAGTAGGTCTTTTAGATCTTGATTTGTATGGTCCATCATCTCATATTATTCTTGGTGTTGATAGTTTTGAGTTTCCTGAAGAGGATAATGGTATTTTAGCCTATGATGTAAATGGTGTTAAGTTTATGTCGGTGGTTTATTTTACTGAAAATAAGCCTAGTGCATTTCGTGGTCATGATATAACTAATATTATTATTGAGCTTTTAGCAATAACTCGATGGGATGACCTTGACTATCTAATTATAGATATGCCGCCAGGTATTGGTGATGAAATCCTTGATGTCATACGTTTTCTTCCTGATAGTGAGTTTGTAGTAGTTAGTACACCATCTAAGGTTGCTATGGGTGCTGTTGAAAAACTTCTAAAGATTCTTAAAGAGATTAAAACACCTGTATTGGGTGTTGTTGAAAACATGAAAATGGATGAATCAGAATTCGTTCAGAATGACATTGAAAAAATGGGTTTTTCTTATTTAGGCTCGGTAGATTTTGATAAAAAACTTGAGGAATCTATTGGTAAACCAAAAAGTTTGATGAATGCTGATTTTATGAAGGATTTAGAAAAAATTGTTAAAAAAATAAAATAAAAAAAAGATTTGTCTTTAGTATTCTTCTGGTTTTATGTAATCCCCATGTTTTTCCTGAGATTTTTTAAGTCGTTTTTCTTGTTCATCTAGTATTTTGAAAAGAATATCTGGGGTATCCTCTACTCTTTCTGTGTAGATTTTTCTCATACGCTCTATTTTTGATAAATTTTCTGGAATCCTTGTTGTGAATTGTTTGTCATAGTCTTCTTGTGTATACTCTTTATTTAGAACTTCTTTGAAAAGTTTTTTAAGATCTTTATAAACTGGTATATATCCTGTTGGTGTTTCGATTGCTTCAGCATCACCATTTACTCTTAGATCCATCCATTTAAGCCATACTCGTTTGTCATTTTTTGAATTAAGCCAGTTTCCATCTTTATCTGCAAGGAAATAGTTTACGCCAAAAACATTAGGTGGATTTTCTGATTTTTTTCCAAAATCAAGATTGTTTTGAATATATTGTCCAATTGGCAGTGATAGAAAATCTATGTTTGACATCGGGTTGAAAACTCTTACACCTTCCTGACCAAGGGTAGCTGCTGTAGTTTCTGATTCCAAACAAGCTCCAAGGGTAATTATTCCATGTGTCCAATCAAATGCCTCTTTTACAGGTACTGATGTATCAGAGTCACGTCCCCCGTAGATGAATCCATCTACTTTCACACCTTTTGGATCATGAAGTTTAGAAGATGCATTTTCAAGTATATCCATTCTAAAGGTGAATCGTGCGTTTTTATGAGATGGTTTTATCTCTTTTCCATCCTTGTCTTTTTTACCTGGATACCATTCACCTGAATGGTTTACTCCTTTTTCTGGCATTTCACCAGGTTTATCATTCCAATAGTTTTCTTTATCTGCTGTTACAAGTTGGTTTGTAAAAATTACTTCATTTGGCTCAGTTATTGCCTTCCATTGAATTGGATCGTCATCAGGATTTATTCCTTCTATTATTCCAAAAATTCCTGATTCAACGTTTACCGCTCGGCTTTCTCCTTTAACATCTTTAATGTAAGCAATATCATCCCCTATGATTTCTTCTCCTTCAACCATAGCAGTAGATGTTTTACCACACATTGATGGAAAAGCACCAGTAAAATGACTTTTACGACCACCGGGTCCATTAACAGCCATTACAAACATATGCTCTGTAAGCCAATCTTCTTTATCTGCTCGGTTTATAGCAAGACGCATAGCCAGTTTCTTTAGTCCAATAGTGTTACCACCATATTGAGTATTTGCACTATACACAAGGTTTTCTTCAAGATCTATGTAAACACGTCTTTTATCAATATTTTTACTAACTTTAAGACCTAAACCAGCTTCCTCAAGTTCTCCAGCTGAATGAACAAATTTAAAAAAACGAGCATTTTTTCCCTGTCTTAGAAACTCCTGATACCCTTGACGATAAAGAAGATCCTCACTATGCGCAACATAAGCAGAATCAGTCATCTGCACACACGGTATAGAAAACGGTGAATCTGTTGGACCTAAACAGAAAAACTTGATATGTAGTTCATGACCCTCCATGATGTTTTTCATTATTTCATGGATTTCATCAAGACCTTTTTTTCTATTAATAGAATTCAATTCAGGCCCAAGGTCCACACCCTCGGGCAACAGAAATTTGGTTCGTTTTTTATCACGTGCTTGATCATAATATCCATCAAAATGAACTGTATGATTATTTGTTGCAAGTTTTGCCTCTTCATGATTTCTAACCGCTGCATCACGAGTACGTTGCAAATCCTCTTTAGAATCATCATAAACAGATATTTTTGAAGGATTACAAAGATCAATATAATGAGCTATAAACTCATGTACTTTAGAATTATCAATTTTATCTATTTTTTCAAAATCTTCCTTGTTTAATTTGGGTTTAAGAACTTTTTCGGCTTTTTCATCCATAAATACAAATTTTCCCCCAATACAAAAGGCTTTTTTGTTTGTGGCTGCTGGTAATGAACATATTATATTTAAAACAAATGGATGGTCCCAAAAAAATTTAATCGTTTGACTATAAAAAATTGAAAAAAAATAGATTTGATAAATATTCAAACTCTAAATTAGGAAAAACAGTAGAGTTTGATTATATTCAAGTTTTAAATTAAGGTAAAACCGGTAAACCCAACAACGCAGTTCCTATACCCGCACATATCAAACTATCAAATAATGGCCAAGTAAATGATAGAAGAAAGGCTAAAGAAGGTATATACCAAGGATTTATTGAACCCCATATAATGACACTCAAAATCCATCCAGCAATATACAAGGGTGGAAACGCAAGTGACAGGTAGCCTCCATAAAAAATTGCAGGGGCTACAACTAAAATCATAAGAACGCCCAAAATAACGTTAGCAGCTGCAAACTGTTCGTTTCCAATCAAATTTGTTATTTCTTCAAAATTTTTAATCGAAGAAAGTTTTTCTTTTAACTCGTCAAAATCTATTTTATCTTTAAGATTTTTTAAACCTATTTTTTCGTTTGTTGTTTCTTTTAAAAAATCTTCTTTTTCAACATTTTTTTCTAAATCATTATTTTTCTGAATTGTTTTAGCGCTTACAGTATTAACAGCAGGAATCATTAACATCAGAAAAACAACAAATACAGTTCCTAAAAATAGCAGTTTATTTCTTCCATCCATATATTTTATCGACCTCTATTTATTTATTTCTCAGGATATGCAAGGAAGATTATATAAATTTTGTCAAAAAATAAACATTAAATATGAAAAGGAAAATGAGTAGTTCATTTATGAAAGGAAGTTATGTCCTTATACTAAAAATTGATAAGGATAAAACCATAAAAATCGGTAAAAAACAACAAAAAATGTTTTTCAAAAAAGGATACTACGCGTATGTAGGCAGTGCGATGAATGGTTTAGAACAAAGAATCAACAGGCATCTTAGAAAAAAGAAAAAATTCCATTGGCATATAGACTATCTTCTAAATCAATCAGATATTAAAAAAGTTTACATCAAAAAAAGTACCGAACGAGAGGAATGCAATATCGCCAGAAGTTTTGAACAAAAATTTGAAAAAATAACTGGTTTTGGATGCAGCGATTGCAAATGCAAAAGTCATCTATTTTATTCAGATCGAAATCATTTAATCAAAACCATTGAGAGAATAAATATGATTAATTTTAACTTTTAATGCAAACACTTAAAATAGTTTTCTGGTTTATAAAAATGGGTTTATTTGTATGGTTGCAGTTGTTTATACTACTGTTGGGAATATTCAGGATGGAAGAAAAATTGCTCATACTCTTGTCGAGGAGCAACTTGTAGCCTGTGTAAATATCATTCCTAACATTGAATCAGTTTATACATGGAAAGGAAAAGTTGAGGAAGCAAATGAAGTAGTTTTAATCTGTAAAACTACGGATGAAAACGTTAAAAAAACGATTAAACGGGTAAAGAAACTTCATCCATATGATGTACCAGATGTTATAGTCTTACCGATAATAGGTGGGTTGAAAGAATATCTTGAATACTTAACAAGTCAGACATTATGAAATTTTTATCACTTATTTCAACTGGAATTGATTCCCCTGTTTCAACATATCTTTTTTCAAAAAAAGCAACAGAAATAATAGTAGTTCATTTTGATATAACACCGTTTTCTGTTGAAAAAGATAACAAAGATTTTGTAAATATTGTTAAACATTTAAAAAAAATTTGTGACTGTGAAATTAAAACAATGATTGTTCCACATGGAAAAAACCTTCAGGAATATATTGATAATTGTAACCGGCGTTATACATGTGTTTTTTGTAAAAGAATGATGCTAAGGGTTGCTGAAAAAATAGCTGAAAAAAACAATATAGAAGCTATTATCGCAGGGGATAACCTTGGTCAAGTTGCATCTCAAACTCTAAAAAATATTTATGTGATTGACAAAGCAACAATACTTCCTATTCTTAGGCCTTTGATCGGTTTTGACAAGGAAGAAATAATTAATATAGCTAAAAAAATTGGTACTTTTGAGTTGTCAATAAATAAACCAAGTAAATGCACTGCAGTTCCTAATAAACCAGCAACTCAGGCAAAACTTGAAAAAGTTTTAGAAGAAGAAAAAAAAATTGATATAAAAAATCTTATTGATTTGTCAGTTAAGAACGCTCATCTAGTCTCTTTTTAGATTTGTTTTTTCTACCCATCCTTCCTTGATTTTTTCATCCTTTTCGATTCTTTTAAAATATGGTTTGATATCTATCACTGGTGTTCCTTCTATTGCATCAAGACCTTTCACGGTTAGTATGTTTTTTTCTTTTTTGATGAGTTTTACAACTGAAAATCCTAAAGGGTTTGGACGGTGGGGTGAACATGTTGTAAAAAGTCCATGTTTTGTTGTATCCCATGGAGTTAAAACATCGAGATGGTATCCTTTTGATTTATGCAGCCAGTAAAAAATGTTTAGATGTGAGAATCCTTCTATGTGTTTTAAACCGGGTTCATATTCTTTGTGTATTTCTATTTTTGATATTTCGTTTTTTCCTTGTGGTGGTGCATCATTTGTATTTTTATAAGGTGAATGAATTATTCCAATTATTTCTATGTCTACGTTTAGTTTTTTCATAGTTTTTTTCCTCAAAATTATAGTTTTGTGCAAAGTTTTTTATAGCCTAATTTTTTTTATGTTTTCAGTGTTTTAAAGGGTTTTAATTTATCGGTTTTTTTGTTATAAAAAAGTTTTAATTTTTTGTAAAATGGAAAGGTTTAAAAACCCAACAAACATACAATATAGTGTAGTTATACTGTTTTATCATACTATATATTGTATCTGGAGGCTATCTGGAGGGATAGCATTGGAATGTCCATATTGTCATAATATTGAAACAAAAGTAACAGACTCTCGCGATACCGGCGCGATATCAATACGCCGAAGACGAGAATGTCTGAAATGCAAAAAAAGATTCACCACATATGAATACGTGGAAATGACACCTATTTATGTTGTCAAAAAAGACAAAAGACGGGAGAAATTCGACCGCGGGAAAATAAAAAACGGCATCATAAAAGCATTAGAAAAAAGACCTGTTTCAACAGAAAAAATCGATAAAATAATATCAAAAATTGAGGAGAAAATAAGACGAACAGGTAAAGAAGAAATTGATAGCGAAATAATAGGTGAATATGTCATGGATGAATTAAAAGAAATTGACCAAGTAGCCTACATACGTTTCGCATCAGTTTACAGATCCTTTAAAGATGTCACATCTTTCGAAGAAGAAATTAAAAATTTAACATCAACCAAAATAAAAAAGTGAGGGAGAAATAACCTAAAATGATACGAAAAATAAGAAAACGAGATGGGAAAATCGCAGATTTCAACCCAATAAGAATAACAAATGCTATTTGGAAAGCAGCACAAGCAGTCGGAGGAAAAGATCACAGAAGAGCAGCCGAACTAACAGATAACGTCCTAGACGTACTTGAAAAAAACCTAAAAAAAGGAGAAATACCAACAGTTGAACAAGTCCAAGACGCAGTTGAAAAAGTACTAATCGAAGAAGGACATGCAAAAACAGCAAAAGCATACATTCTTTACCGTCATCAACACCGAGACATAAGAGAACTCGGAGGTCTTTTAAAAGACATAGATGTAGTCGATGATTATCTATCTATGATGGATTGGAAAGTCCAAGAAAACAGTAACATGAGCTACAGTCTTCAAGGCCTAAATGTTTACGCTACAGAAAACATCATTTCTCATTACTGGCTAAACAAAATATATCCACCAGAAATAGGAGAAGCACACAGCAGAGGAGATTTCCATATTCACGATCTCGGAACCCTTGGAGCATATACTTATTTCGGAAAGGAAACTGTTATAGCTAGATCAAACGGAAAAATATTTGTAACTTCTTTTCAGAAACTATATGAAAATTTAAAAGAAAATGAGAAACTTCTATCTAAGGAAGATGATGCATGGGGAAAATACCCAGAAGGTATTGAAGTACTTGATAAAAATGGTTGGACAAAAGTAAAAAGAGTTGTAAAAAAAGCTAAAAATAAACCAATGCATTTTATTAAAAATGAAGGTGGAAGATCAGTAATCGTTACAGAGGATCATCCAATGGTTCTTGGAGATAATATATTCAAAGAAGCGCAAAGTATAAAATCAGAGGAGGACAAACTATTAACTGTTGATGTTAAAAAATTGTTAAGCTCTGAAAATCTTTTTTTTAAGGATCATCTGTATTTAGCAAAAGAACTTTTTAATAAAGGAATTACAGATTTTTTTATTGAAGGAATGCCATTTGAGGAATATAGTAAATATTCAAAAGATTTAGAGATAAATGGCATTATTTCAACTTCTAATAACGCAGATTCTCTTCCAAATAAAATAGATTTAACTGAGGATTTAGGCTATTTTGTAGGTTTTTATATTGCAGAAGGATGGATGGAACCACACAGAATTGGAATCAATCAGAAAGATACAACTGAAAATGAGAAAATAATTAATAGGATCAAAAAAGCAGCATATTCTCTTGGATTGAGAGTTTATTCTGTTAAAAAAGAGGGTTTTGTAAAATTAAGGATAGCTAACTCCACAATTGTAAATTATTTATTCAAAGAAATTTTTAATTTAGAGGGAAATTGTAAGGAAAAACATCTTCCGGAAGAGATACTAAACTACAACAGAAATTTTGTTGAAGGATTAATTGCAGGTATAATTGATGGAGATGGATCAATTACAAGCTCAAAAACAAGTATAACCATTAGAACCGCTTCAAGAACAATGCTTGAACAGATTTCTATTGTTATGAATGCTTTAGGTTTTACAGTAAGAGATCGAAACCTTGAAGGAGTGGGTTCAACAAGAAACTACAATGGCAGATTAATAACTCAAAATTATCCATTATATGGAATAAGCTTTAGAATCCTTGATATAGAGATACCTTCATTAAAATATGATACAGCTACTCTCTCATCAAGAGCGTGGAGATCAGAAGGAGCCGGCTGGCATAAAGTTTTAAATAATGAACAAACAGAGATTATGGATGACTATATCTATGATATTACTACAGAATCACATACTTTAGTTGTCAATGGCATGTGGAACCATAACTGCGTCGGATGGGATCTTAAAGACATTCTTTTGAAAGGATTTAAAGGCGTTTCAGGCAAAATAGAAAGCAAACCAGCTAAACACTTTGGAACAGCATTGATGCAAATAGTAAACTATCTTTACACTTTGCAGGGTGAGGCCGCTGGAGCTCAAGCACTTTCAAATTTTGATTCTCTTCTTGCACCATTTATACAAAGTGATCGTTTAAAATATGATGAAGTAAAACAAGAAATGCAGAAATTTTTGTTTAATATGAATGTACCAACTCGTGTTGGTTTTCAAAGTCCTTTCACAAATATCACAATGGATTTGACCGTTCCATCATATATGATCGATGAACCAGCGATAATTGGTGGAAACTTAATTGATGACAACTACAGTGATTTTGTTGATGAAATGAACATGATTAATCATGCCTTTGCTGAAATCATGGATGAGGGTGATGCAAAAGGAAGGCCATTTACTTTCCCGATACCAACATATAATATTACAAAAGATTTTGACTGGGATGATGATGACCTTGAACCAATCTGGGATATGACAGCAAAATATGGAATTCCATATTTTTCAAATTTTATAAATAGTGATATGAAACCAGATGATGCTCGAAGTATGTGTCCTTTAGCAGGTGATGAAAAAGTTTTAATAAAATCATCCAGAGGGCGAAATGTTGAGTATTCAATGATTAGAAATATTTATGAAGGAAATGGACAACAGAGTGAATATGAAATCTATAGTCATGGAAGATTCATAAAAGGTAAGTTTAATAAATGGGATAATCAAAAAATGCTTAAAATTATCCTTGAAAATGGTCATGAAATCAAGATGTCTCAATATCATCAAAATTTTGTTCTTAAAAATCCAGATGAACAAAATGAAGAGGTCATAAAGGCGAAAGATTTGGAACCAGGTATGTATCTTCCTTATTCCTTAAATGAGTATGAAGGAAATGGTGGTTCGGAAGATTTAGGATATTTTGTAGGTGCTTTTGCGGGTGATGGTTCTTTTGATGGTGATACCTCTGTTATTTTTTCTTTAGAAGGAGAGTATAAAAAACATGTTATTGATAAGTTGAAGAAAATTGCGTGTAAAAATTTTGGTGCTCACAATAAAATAACTACTTATGAAGATACAAAATTGGTAACATTAAAGATTCATTCAAAGGCAGCTGTAGGTTTGTGTAGAGATTATATTGAAGGTAAAGCTAGAAATAAACGATACAGTTCAAGATTGTTTACAACTAGTAAAGAATTTAGAAACGGAGTCATAAAAGGACATTATGATACAGATGGAGGAAATAGAAATAGGATTTATACCTCTTCTAATAGAATGTTGGAATCTTTAAATATGCTTGCAGCCACGTTAGGTACAACCACCAGCGTATACAAAGACGAAAGAGAAGGAAGACTTGGTAAAGAACCAAATTATAGTGTTTTGGTTTATCAATTAAATAGGAATAATTATGGTGAATTTTGGTTTAAAAATAATGATAAATTATGGGTAAAAATTAAGGAGATAAAACCAATTAAAAATAGTTCTGCATATTGTTTTGAAGTAAAAAATGATGAACCAATTTTTACAGTTGGAACAACCGGTATTTTAACTCATAATTGTAGATTAAGACTAGATAACAGAGAATTACGTAAACGTGGAGGGGGGCTTTTTGGTGCTAACCCGAAAACAGGATCAATTGGTGTTGTAACTATTAACATGCCACGTTTGGGTTACACTTCTAATAATGAAACAGAATTCTTTGAGCAATTAGATGAACTAATGATAAAAGCCAAAGAAAGTCTTGAAGTTAAAAGAGAAGTAATTGAAAACCTAACATTCTCAGGTCTTCATCCATATTCCAAGTTTTATCTATCTGATATACGTGAAACGTATGGGGAATACTGGAAGAATCATTTCAGTACAATTGGTCTTATTGGAATGAATGATGCATTGCTTAATTTTATGAATAAAAGCATAGCTGATCCTGAAGGTAAAGCTTTTGCTGAAAAAGTAATGGATCATATGCGCGATAGGATGGCGGATTTTCAGGAAGAAACAGGAAATATTTTTAATCTGGAGGCGACACCCGCGGAGGGTACTAGTTATCGTTTGGCTCGTGCAGATAAAAAACAATACCCTGACATTCGAGTGTATAACCAAGAGTTTTACTGGAGAAATGGCAATGGTAAAAAGATAGAGCCATACTATACGAATTCTACTCAGTTACCCTCAGGTCATACCTCTGATGTATTCGAAGCACTTGATCTTCAGGATTCATTACAATCTAAATACACTGGTGGAACAGTACTGCATATCTTTCTTGGTGAAGAAGAGCCAAGTGCTACTGCTACAAAAAAACTTGTACGTAAAGTCTCAGAAAATTATCATCTGCCATATTACACTATTACTCCTACTTTTAGTATCTGTCCAAAACATGGTTATATTGCTGGTAAACATGAGTATTGTCCAAAATGTGATGAAGAAATAGGATTTAAAGGAGGGAATTAAAAAAATATGAAAGAAAATGAATTAGAAAGTAAAAGAACTAAATGTGAGGTATACTCACGTGTGGTTGGTTATCTTAGACCTGTATCTCAATGGAACCAGGGTAAACAACAGGAATTCTCTGATAGAAAAGTTTTTGATATGCAAGAAAAACCTATCAAGGTCAAAATAGAATGAAACTAGGCGGAATACAAAAAACTTCGTTAATTGATTATCACGATCACATCTGTGCAATAGTTTGGACAGTAGGATGTAACTTCCGCTGTCCATTCTGCTACAACCCACAACTAGTAACAGGAAAAGCTGAATTAACCTCTGAAAAAGATTTTTTTTCTTTACTAGAAAAAAGACAAGGTGTGTTAGAAGCAGTATCAATAACAGGCGGGGAGCCTTTTCTTCAAAAAGATTTGAAAGATTTTGTTAAAAAAATCAAAAAAATGGGTTATCTGGTTAAAGTTGATACAAATGGCATGTTTCCAGAGAAACTAGAAGATTTTTTAGATGAAAAACTAATAGATTATGTTGCTATGGATGTAAAGGCTCCAAAAAACAAATACAACAAGTTAAGTGGAGTGGAAACTGATGTCTCTAAAATCGAAAAAAGTATTATAATAATCAAAGAAAAAGCTTCAAGTTATGAGTTCCGTACTACTTTTATCCCAAATCTTTTGAAAAAAGAAGATATAATAGAAATAGCAAAATGGCTCAATGGAGCAAAAAACTATTATATTCAACAATTCAGGAACAATGAAAAACTTGTTTCATCAGGTTTTCAAAACAATAAACCCTACAAGTCTGAGTATTTAGAAGAAACTTTAAAAGAGATTAAACCATTTTTTGATTCTTGTGAAATCCGAGGAAGTTGAGTTGTTGTTATGTCTGTTATTAATGAACAAGTACTATCTGATTTGGAGTTTTTAAAAGAAAAAATGAGCTTTTCTGATTCATCAATTATTGTTGTTGAAAATGGAAACATCATTATGGAAAAAAATGGTAATGGTGTTAAACCACTTTTAGAAATAATTGATGAGTTAAAAGATGATTTACATGGTAAAATAATTGGAGATCGTGTTCTTGGAAAAGCATCAGCTATGCTTTGTAGATATGCAAAAGTAAAAAGTGTTTACTCTCCGCAGGGTACAAAAACAGGTCTTGCAACGCTTATTGTTGGAGGGGTCCCTGCTCAGGTTGACCGGCTTATTCCTTTTGTTAAAAATATGGCTGGTGATGATATTTGTCCTTTTGAAAAAATGTTGGAAAAAATTGATTCACCAGAAGAAGCTTTTAAGATTCTAAATTCAAGGATAAAATAAATATAACCCATGTTTTATCGAGGAGTGATTTAGATTATGGATTATGAACTTGCTATAATCGGTGCAGGTCCCGCTGGCTATTCAGCCGCGATTTATGCACTTCGATCAGGTATTGAAACAGTTATTTTTGACAAAGCAATGGGTGGAGGTCTTGCTGCGATTGCTCCTAATATTGAAAACTACGCAGGATTTGACGCTATTACTGGTATGGATCTTATGGAAAAAATGAAAAAACATGTGCAAAATTATACAGACATTAATTTCAACGAAGACGTAAATGATATATCAAAAAATAATGATGAGTTTTTGATTAAAACAAATAAAAAGGAATACAAAGTTAAAGCAGTATTAATTGCAACGGGTACAAAACATCGTAGACTTGATGCCCCTGGTGAAAAAAAACTATCTGGTAAAGGAGTTAGTTATTGTGCCACATGTGATGGTTTCTTTTTTAAAAATAAAAAAGTAGCAATTGTCGGTGGAGGTAATTCTGCTCTTATTGAAGCTATTTATTTGAAACAAATTGGTTGTTCTGAAGTATATGTTATTCATCGACGGGATCAATTCAGAGCAGAGGAAAGTTATGTAACTGAAGCTGAAGAAAAAGGAGTAAAGTTTGTTTTAGATAGTATTGTTGAGAAAATTAATGGTGAGGAAAAAGTTGAATCTTTGGATTTAAAGGATAAAGACACTGGTGAAATAAAAAATCTTAATGTTAATGGTGTTTTTATATCAATTGGTGAGATACCTCAGAATGATATTGCTAAAAAACTTGGTGTGCAGGTTGATGAAAAAGGTTATATTAAGATAGATAAACAAGGAAGAACTAACGTTAAAGGTGTTTATGCAGCAGGTGATGTAACTGGTGGACTCCGTCAGATTATTACTGCTGCAGCAGAAGGTGCCATTGCTTCTTTAACTACTACTGAAGTTCTTGGTAAAAAATATCCTTATTAAAAAAATAAAAAAAAATTTTTATAGATATTCGTCTAGTGCTTTTTTTACTTCAACTACATAAGTCATAGCAGGGCCACCGCCCATAAGAATTGCTACTGATGCTGTTTCAAAGATTTCATCTTTAGATGCTCCGGCATCTAGTGCTTTTTTCACATGAAGAGCGATACAGTATTTACAACGAGCAGTGATTGCTGTTCCTAATGTTATTAGTTCTTTTGTTTTTGTGTCAAGTGTTCCTTCTTTTAGGACCTTTCCCATGAATGATTTAAAATCTCTCATGCTTTCTGGTTGATGTTTAGAAAGTTCTTTTAGCATATCCATTACTTGATCAACGGATTCTTTCATTTCCCCCATAAATTTTTTTTGCCTCCAATTTGGATTGGATGTGTATTTGATTAAAAAAGGTTATGCTAAAACAAGTTAGTTTTTATTCTAATTTTTTTAAAGTTTTTAATTTATTGTCTTTGATTAAATCAATGAGTTTTTCAGCACTATTTTTTACTTTTTCTGATATTTCACCAGACATTGATGATGGTTGTATACCAATTAGAATAATTTTTTCCACAAAATTTTTTAAATATTTTGTTAAAACAGATATAGGTATTCCATGAGTGCTAATATGCATTTCACCAATTTTTTCTATTTCTACAATTCTTATTTCGCTAGGGTTTATATTCATTTCAATAGCATCAACAATAATCAAAAAATCTGGTTTCTCTTTTTTTATAACACCGGTATAGTTTTCAGGAACTGTTTCAGCATTGATAACTATCAAATTATCTGATTGATGTTTTTTAAGTTTCTCTGCAATATACGGACCAACTGAATCATCACCACCTTGAGGGTTCCCGATACATAATATAAGATATTTTACCATGAATGTTTACACTTTTTTTATTATTCCATGTGCTGCTATTATACCTGTTGCTGCACTAGCTACAATCCCTCGAGAAAGACCCGCTCCGTCTCCTGCTACAAAAAAATCTGAAACATTGGTCTCAAGATCATTAGTCACTATAAAACGCATTGAGTAAAATTTTATTTCTGGAGCATAAAGAAGAGTTGAATCACTATTCACACCTGGTATTACTTTATCCAGTTTTTCAAGTCCTTCTAAAACATTAGTTACAACTCGGTGAGGTAAAGCCATTGAGATATCACCAGGTGTTGCATTTTCAAGAGTGGGATTTACAAATGATTTCTCTATACGATTTCTGGTTGAACGATGTCCTTCACGTAAGTCTTCAAGTCTTTGTATAATTGGGTTTCCTCCACCAATGGTTGTTGCAAGTTTTGCAATTGAAACACCATAAGCAGTTGTGTTTTCAACTGGTTCAGTAAGTTTTACACGTGTTAGAAAAGCAAAATTGGTGTTATCAGATTTTTCACTATTACTAGAATGACCATTTACACCGATATATTTGCCGTAATCCTCCATTACAACATAACCATTTGGACATGTACAAAAAGTTCTAACGAAATCATCATATGATTTAGTAAAAATATGAAATTTTGGATCCCAGGCATATTCAATAATATTTTCCATAATAACAGATGGAACCTCAACACGGACTCCTATATCAATTGGTGCAAAACGAGTATGTATACCTAGTTTTTCTGCTTCCTGAGTAAGCCAATCTGAACCAGCTCTGCCGGTGGCTGCAAGAACAAAACGGGATTTAATTGTTTCACCACTTCCTAAAAACAATTCAAAACCATCATTGTTTTTAATTTCAATTATCTCTGTATTTAACGAAAAAACAATACCATGTTTTTCTAAAAAATTTTTAAAAGAAGTAACAACAGATGGTAGCATATCTGATCCTATATGACGTTGAGGTATCGGTTTAAATTCTATACCAGCAGCTGCTGCTTTTTTTTCAAGTTCATGAGAATTCTGACCATAAAGTTTCTCTGAAGCACCGTGTTTAAGAAAAACTTGATCTATTTTTTCAATAAGACTGTCAGCTTCCTGTTTGCTTACAAATTCTTCAAGGTTTCCACCGACATTAGATTTTAGATTAAGTTTTCCATCAGAAAGACCACCTGCTCCACCAAGTCCACTCAGAATATTGCAGGGTTTACATTTCAAACAACGTTTATAATTAGAAATAGATCCGCATCTTCGATTGTTGATATCTTTACCTTTATCAACAACCAAAATTTTTAAATCACTATTGGTTGCAAATTCATATGCAGCAAAAAGACCTGCTGGTCCGGCACCAATTATGACTACATCCCACATCAAAGCAATAAATATAATTTAAATAGGCCTTTAATAGACTTTTGAAAAAGAAAAAAGTAGATTGTTTTTTTGTTATTCTCCTTCAAACTCCACTATAGAATAAATTTTTTCTCCTTTAAGTTTAGCTCGGCCTTTCAAATCTACAAGTTCTACTATAAAAGCACATTCTACAAGTGTTCCACCAAGCTTTTTAACCAAGTTACGAGCTGCACTAGCAGTACCTGCGGTAGCTATAAGATCATCAACAATAACAACTCGTTCTCCTTTTTTTATAGCATCTTTATGAATCTCTATTTTATCAGTACCATACTCAAGAGTATATTCTTCACTCTCACACTCACCAGGAAGTTTACCAGGTTTACGAATTGGTACAAAACCACAACCTAAAAGATAAGCTAAAGGTGCTCCAAAAATAAAACCTCGGCTTTCAATACCAATAATTTTATCGATTTTTTGATCCTTATAACGTTTATGAAGAATATCTATTGTTTCTTTGAAACCATCTGGATCCTCAAGAAGAGTGGTTATATCTCGAAACATGATACCTTCTTTTGGCCAATGAGGAATTGTTCGTATTTTTTTTCTAATAGAATTAGTCATAATTTTTTCTTCTCCTGTAAAACATTTTTTTTCTGTTTTTTTGATAAGCAAAAAGCTTTTTTAGTTATTTCTATTCGCAAATAAACAATTATGTCAGTAAAAATTGGAATAATCGGTGGAAGCGGACTATACAGCATGGATATTATAACAGATAAAGAAGAAATAGATGTCGACACACCATTTGGTAAACCATCAGCAAAGGTAACCTTAGGTGTAATAAATGATACAGAGGTAGCATTTTTACCTCGTCATGGAAAAGGACACACCTATCCACCTCATAAGGTAAACTACAGAGCAAATATTTTTGCACTAAAAGAATGCGGTGTAGAATATCTGATTTCAACAGCTGCTGTGGGAAGCCTACGGGAAAGGATTAAACCATGTGATTTTGTAATAGCAGATCAACTAATAGATAGATCTTTTAAGAGAAATACTACTTTTTTTGAAAAAGGAATTGTAGCTCATGTAGGATTTGCAGATCCATTCTGTGGTAAACTTTCAGAACTTGCTTATGAAACCATTGAAGAAATCAATGTAGATGTACACTACGGAACATATATTTCCATGGAAGGACCACAGTTTTCAACAAGAGCAGAATCAAAACTATACAGATCATGGAATATCGATGTAATAGGTATGACCTTGGCACCAGAAGCAAAACTTGCTCGCGAGGCAGAAATGTGCTTATGTGGAATACTAACTGTTACAGATTATGACTGTTGGTATGAAGGAGAAGAAGATGTAACAGTCACTAACGTTGTTGAAAACCTAAAAAAGAATAATAATAACTTAGCTGAAATCATGGGTAAACTTATACCAAAAATCGGACATGAAAGAAGCTGTGAATGTAAAAATGCATTAGAGGCTGCTTTAATAACTTCTCCAGAGGCTATAAAGAAAAATGTTGATCCGGAAATAAAAAAAGTATTACTGAAAAAATATTTGAAATAAAAAAAATTTAGCAAGAAAAGATTTAATTTTTCTTATCTTTTTTTATTTTCCTATAGTTTATAAAGGAAAAGATAAACAAAAGAAGCCATACTGTTGCAGTGAAAAAATCTGCTATAAATGTTATCCAAAAACCCATTGTAAAAAAAGTAGCTGTCATAATATACAAACCAATGGTGGTTAAAGCTGCAGTATAAAGATTCAAAACAATGTTTTTTTTAATTACATCATATAATTGCGGTAGAAGAATAAAACCAAAAAGTAGACCAATTACTGCTATCACTATATCTTGCCAGCTTGTAATATTTTGAAGTATTGGATCAAATATATTTAGAAACATTTTTTTCGAATTCTTGTGAAGGATAGATTATAAATAAAGGTTGTGCATCCAAATAAACTGAAAAAGATTATGGTTGAAAAAATAAAGCTTTCTCAAGGTGCTGGCGGAGAACAAATGGATCAGCTTGTGAAAGAAAAAATACTGAAATATTTTAAAAAAGAACAACAAAACATTGATGTATCTTTATCGATGCTTGATGACTCCTCTGTGATTGATGATATAGTTTTTTCAACTGATTCACATACAGTTAGCCCGATTATTTTCCCAGGTGGAGATCTTGGCAGTCTCGCTGTTGCAGGGACAGTTAATGATGTAGCAGTTATGGGTGCTAAACCAATTGCGCTTTCTGCAGGTTTTATAATCGAAGAAGGACTTGATGAAAAAAAATTTGAAACAATTATAAAGAGTATGAGTAAGACTTCGGATTTGGCAGGTGTTCCGATTATTACAGGTGACACAAAGGTTGTTGAAAAAGGAGCCATTCAGGAATTTATGATAAATACTAGTGGCATAGGTAAAAGAACCTGTGTTCTTGATGAAAATATCAAAGAAGTGAAAAGATATCGTGATTTTAATAGTCGTTGGCTTCTTGATTCTAATCTAAAATCTGGCGATAAAATAATACTGTCAGGTAACATTGGTGAACATGGTATTGCTTTGATGAGTTTTCGTGAAGGTTATGGTTTTGAAACAAGTATTAAATCTGATGTAGCACCAGTTAATCATCTACTTGAAAAAGCATTAAAAATCGGAGGTGTGGTTGCAGCGAAAGATCCGACACGTGGAGGAATAGCTAATACATTAAATGAATTTAGTGAAAAATCAAAAACAGGAATATTGATTGAGGAAGAAAAAATACCGATTCCGAAAGGTGTGGTTTCTGCATGCGACATGCTTGGAATAGATCCATTAAATATTGGAAACGAAGGGAAATTTGTAATATGTGTTGTAAAAGAAAAAGCTGAAGATGTTTTAAAAGAAATAAAGAAGCATCCTTTGGGAAAAAATGCTGCAATAATAGGTGAAGTAACAAAAGAAATAGAAGGAGTTGTATTGGAGACTTCTGTTGGAGGAAAAAGAATTTTATCTAAACCAATCGGAGATCCGGTTCCTCGTATTTGTTAAACATTTTTTTTTAGTAACGATTATATAGTTATTTTTGATTAAATTAGAATGATTGGGATGCAAAAAAAAGTTAATAAAAAAATTTTGTTGTTTATCATATCATTTTTGTTTTTATTTGTATCATTTTCACCATTAGTTTTCGGAGACGGTGGAGCTTTTATTCAACCAAGTATAGATAAATGGGTAACTTTAGAACAGGAAAAACAAATAGGTATAATAAATTTTGATGATGGTTACGAAAAATTAATTCTGGTGATTAGTGTTAGAAATAGTAGCCTTGAAGGAGACAGAGTTTTTTGGATTTTTCCAGTTCCCGCAAATCATACAGATGTTAATATTGATATTCTAAGTAATACACCTTCTTTTTCAGGAGAAGATGTAAAAGATTTAGCTAAAGAAAAATTAAATGATTTGTTTCCTTTTTTGTATATGTCACAGATATATATTCTACCACCAACACTCTTTTTTTATATTAATTCAAACATGATGATGCCTGGTAGTAAAGATGGTTCAGGTTATCAAATATACAGTCACCTTGAAGAAATGGGTATGACAACTGAAAAAGTTGGTGCAAAAAACAGTGAATCTTTTCAAAATTATCTGGATTCAAATAATGTTTCGTTAACAAACAAGGCAAATTCTATAATCGATGAATATATTGAAAAAAAATATTGTTTTGTGGTATCATGGATTTCAGATGTAGAATCTTTTAGAGAAAATGCCACATCAAATAATCCTTATAGTTACGAATATTATTACAACCCTCAAACTCATGAGAAAGATCCTTTATGCGTGATGGGTGTTTCAATAAATTTTCCAACAGATCAGATATATTATCCTTTGAAATTAACAAGTGTATATGAAAACGAAACAGTTCCAATTTATCTACAAGTCTTAGGTCATGTAAAACCTAAGATCTATCCTGATTTTAATGATGAAGGATTTATCAAAACAGATTATTTTTTAGAAGAAGAATATTATATTCAGGATAACCTGAAAACTTTTTTTTCTGAACAGATTAACAAAAAAGGAGAAAGAGACGAATATTATGATTTAATGATAAAAAATCTAGAATATACTGAAATTGAAATTAATACAAAAGCTAAGAATCTTAACAAAGATCTATGGATAGAAGACAAAGCACCTGCAGATGTTCAAGCTGCTAGTTTTATGGCTTCAAATGCATTATTGATAATGCTTTTTATTTTTGTTTTTGCATCATGTATTTCTTCTCTATTTGCTGGTTTAATTATATACAAAAAACAAAAACCATCATTGTTAAAATTTACATTATTTGGTTTGAGTAACTTTCTTGGATTTATAGGGTTTTTTTTACTATGTTTTTATTTCAAAATTGATAAACTATTTCTGAATGAATCGAAAAATGAAAAAAAATTTGATAATGAAGTATCTTTAGTGAAAGTATTAAAATGGCCTTCGATTTTTCTTTTAGTTTTGATTTTTATGGGTGTTTTCATCATTTTTAGTGGCAGTATTTCTATTTTTGGCATTCTTTTATTAATTTTAGTATTATTTGTGTTACCATTTTTTGGGGTATCCGTTATTTTTATTTATGGTTACAAAAAAGACAGGCAAAAAACCAAGTTTGTATTGCTGTTCTCCTTGTTTTTTATAGGTATCATTTTTGCCTTTCATTTATTTATCAACTTTATTGTTTAACTATTGTTTTTTTCCACAAATTTTTAAATAGTAGACAGGATTACCTCAATGCCAACTCTTTAATGATTATTGGTTTTATTGGAGGCATATAGATTTTATGGCAAAAGGTTTGACTAAAGCATTTAAAAAAGCTCTTTGGGTGTATCATTGCAATAGTGGTTCTTGCAATGGTTGTGATATTGAAATTATTGCTGCTTTGTGTCCTCGTTATGATGTTGAACGTTTTGGTATAAAACTTGTTGGAACACCTAGACATGCTGATGTACTTCTTATCACAGGACCTGTGACCAGGCAGCAGGCTGATCGTGTTAAACGGATTTATGAACAGATGCCTGAACCTAAAGCAGTTATTGCCGTAGGAAATTGTGGTAATACAGGTGATGTTTTCTATGAATCATATAATCTTGTAGGCCCTATTGATCAGGTTATACCAGTTGATGTTCATGTTGTTGGTTGTCCACCACGACCTGAAGCAATAATAAACGGTGTAGCAAAGGCTTGGGTTAAACTTGAAACTTTGGAGGCGAAAAAATAGTATGGCTGAAAAAGAAAAAATGAAGGAAAAACTGGATCCTGAGGGTATTGTCAAGTATTTCAAAGATGAATTTAAAAAGAAAATCAAGGAAAGTAAAATTGAAACTCAAAAGAATGGTTTAAAAAAGATTGAAACTCATCAGATTTGGATGAAAATCGATAAAAGTATTTTTAAGGATTTAATTAAGCATTTATGTGATTTGGAGTTTCCACATCTTGCCGTTGTTTCTGGTAATGATCTTGGAAAGACTATTGAGTTGATTTATCATTTTTCTATTTATTTTGGTGAAAAAGGTCAAGAAATTAGTCTTAATTTTTCAGTTGATCTCCCTAAAAATAAACCTGAAATTGAAACGATTTGTGATTACATACCTGGAGCTCTTATAACAGAGCGTGAAAAACAAGAGATGCTTGGTGTCAAAGTTATTGGCATTCCAGATAATCGTCGTTTGTTTTTACCTGATGATTGGCCGGAGGATGTTTTTCCGTGGAGAAAAGATGAGAAAGGTATGGAAAAATATGTTCGAAATCTTCATGATGGTGATAAAAAATGACTGTGAAAAAACAAACGGAGATTGATGAATCAAAAACTACTTATCAGCTACCCATCGGTCCGATTCACCCTGCGTTAAAAGAACCTGTTATGTTTCAGTTTGAAGTAGATGGCGAACGCATAGTAGATGCAGATGTTCTTTTAGGTCATGTTCATCGAGCTATTGAATGGACTGGTTTAAAACGTAATCCTATTCAGATTCTTTATCTTGCTGAAAGAATCTGTGGTATTTGCTCTATAAGTCACCCTATTGCTTTTGCTCGAGCAGTTGAAAACGCTATGGAACTAGAAGTTCCTGAAAGAGCAGAGTATATTCGTGTTATTCAAGGTGAACTTGAACGTATCTGTTCACATATACTGTGGGCAGGTGTTGCAGCCCATGAAATAGGCTTTGACAGTGTTTTATTTCTAACTTGGGAGATAAGGGAGAAAGCTCTTGATTTAACAGAATATTTAACAGGTAATCGTGTCACAAAAGCAATTATTCAGATTGGTGGAGTAAGGCGTGACGTTACAAAAGAACAAGTTCCTAAGATTCAAGAGACACTAGATTATCTTAAAAACAATTTTGAAAAACTAAGAAAAGTTTTCCTTGATGATAAAACATTTAAACTTCGTAGCCAAGACTGTGGCATTCTAACAAATAAGGATGCTATGAATCTTTGTGCAGTAGGACCTACAACCCGAGCTAGCGGTGTAAAAAAAGATGTGCGAATTGATCAACCATATTCAGCATATGGGGATTTAGATTTTGATTATATGACACCTGATCTTTTAACTGGTAAAGTAACAGGTGATGTATATGATCGAATTATTGTTAGACTACTTGAGGTTAAACAATCAATTGATCTTATAGAACAATGTATTGATAAAATCCCTGCAGGAGATTTACTTGCTGAAGAAAAACTTCCAAAACTTCTTGCTCAATTCAAAAAAACAAATAGCGAAGGTTTTGGGCGTCATGAAGCACCCCGAGGAGAATGTGTTCATTATGTTAAATTCACTGGTGAAAGCGAGCATCCTTATACTTGGAAGGTAAGAGCTAGTACTTACGCTAACATTTTACCATGGATTCCAATGTTAAAAGGTGAACAAATAGCTGATATACCTATTGTTGCAGCCTCAACTGATCCTTGTATGAGTTGTACCAATCGTGTTGGTTTTATTCAGAAAAAAAACCATAATAAATATGAACTTGATAAAGAAGCTCTTAGGAAATTAAGCGTTGAAAAAACTAGGAGGTTGATGCAATAAAATGAAGTTTAGTATGCTTCCGCAGGTTTTTTCACAGTTGTTTAAAAAACCTTGGACTAACAAGTTTCCAGCTAAATATACTCCTAATGATGTCACTCAGTTTCTTGAAGATGTGAAAAATGGTAAAGCCACGATTACAGCACCTATTAAAACACCCGAAGGTTTTCGTGGAAAAATAAAATATGATAAAGAAAAATGTATAGGCTGTAAGCTTTGTATACGTGTTTGTCCATGTGAAGCAATAGAGTTTAAACCTGAAGAAAAAAAGATTAAGATTTATGTTTCTCGTTGTTGTTTCTGCAGTCAATGCAATGATATCTGCCCTGTTAAATGCTTGAGTATGAGTGATGAATTCCTCTTAGCAGATACAGACAAATATTCAAAAGATTTAATAGTGGAATAAAAAAAAGCTTTTTTAATAAATAAAATTCTTTCTTTTTTTATTTGATAATGGCTTCAGAGTTTTAAAATGAAAATTATCTTCAAAGGAATTGTGCAAGGTGTCGGTTTCAGACCAACAGTGTATCGTATAGCTAAAGATATGGGGGTTAATGGCTATGTTTTAAACAAGGGATCTGAGGTTGAAGTAGCAGTTGATAAAAAAGCTGATGATTTTATAAAAAACTTAAAAGATCAGCTGCCTTCTATCGCTCGTATTGATAGTGTTGAAAAAATACCTGATTCTAAAAATTATAATGATTTTAAAATTTTACATAGCAAGCAGGGGACTCATCATTCTCAGATACCTGTGGATGTAGGGATTTGTGAAAAATGTTTAGAGGAACTTTTTGATAAAAATAATAGAAGATACGGTTTTCCTTTTACAAACTGTACAGTTTGTGGTGCTCGTTACAGTCTGATCAAAGATGTTCCATATGATCGAGAGAGAACATCGATGAATAAATTCAAGTTATGTAAAAACTGTCAGGAGGAATACAGCAATCCATTGGATCGTCGTTATCATGCTCAAACAATTTCATGTCCGGAATGCGGACCAGACTATACTCTTTTTGATAAAAACAAAAAAAATCTTGGATCAGAAAAATCTATTGAAAAATTTGCAAAAAAAATTGATAATGGTAGTATAGGTGTGATAAAAAGCTGGGGCGGTATGCATCTATGCTGTAAAACTAGTGAGATAGCAAAGTTTAGAAAATGGTATAACCGTCCTCAGAAGGCTTTTGCTATAATGGTAAAAAATTTAGATTACGCTGAAGAAATCGCAGAGATTACTGAAAAAGAAAAACAGTTGTTGATGTCAAAAGAACATCCTATTGTTTTAGTTAAAAAGAAAAAACTTGAAGAGGCTTCACCAGGTCTTGACACTATTGGCGTTTTTTTGCCTTATACAGGTCTTCATCATCTTTTATTTAGTTTTTTGAAAACAAATTCTTTGGTTATGACTTCTGCTAATACACCTGGAGAAGCAATGATTACAAAAAACAAGGATGTTTTTTCTATCGACGCTGATTCTTATCTGTTGCATAACCGAGATATTCCAAATCGTGTTGATGATTCAGTTGTTAGAATGTGGAAAAACCATAGGTTTTTTATAAGAAAATCCAGGGGTTTTGTGCCGGATCCAATTGAAGTATCTTATGATAAACATGTATTGTCTGTTGGTGCAGATCAGAATATTACTGGTACTTTTTCATCGGATAAAAAAATTTTTGCAACTCAATATATTGGTAATGCTAAGTATTATTCTACAATAAAATTTTTAGAACAGGCTCTTAGGCATTTGATGAATCTTACATCAGAAAAAAAAAGGTTAGATGCAGTAGTTATGGATTTGCATCCAGATTATGGCACCAGGCAGGTTGCTGAAAAGTTTTCAGAAGAGTTTAATGTAGCGCTTTACAAAGTTCAGCATCATTGGGCTCATGCAGCATCTCTAATGCTTGAAAATAAAATAGATGAAAGCGTAGTGCTTTCACTGGATGGTCTTGGTTATGGTGATGATGGAAACTTTTGGGGTGGAGAGATACTTAACAGCAATTTTGAAAAATATGAACGCATTGGGCATTTGGAATATATTCCAATGATTGGCGGAGATAAAGCTACAAAAGACCCCCGTCGTTTGGTTTTTGCTATTTTTAACAAGTTTGGAAAAAATATGTTTTTCAAAGATCGGGAAGCTGAAATTTTAGGTAAAATCATGGATAAATCACCGTTGTCTAGTAGTCTCGGGAGAGTTCTTGATGCTTTGTCATGTTATCTTGGAATCTGTTGCACTCGGACTTATGATGGTGAACCCGCTATGAAACTTGAAAAATATCTATCCATGGGTAAACCTGTGTATTCGTTTGATATAAAGTCAAAAAACGGTATGGTTGGAACAGTTGATCTCTTCAGGCAACTTGATGAAAAAATAAAAAAAGAACCAACCGAAAAAGAAAAAGCAAATCTTGTTTATTCTTTTGTAAAAACAATAATGGATGAACTGACATATGTTGCTATTGAATCTGCAGAAAAAAATAGTATTAAAAACATTGGTATAACTGGTGGAGTATCTTATAATATTCCAATTACAGAAATGGTTGAAAAACAGGTTAGAAAACATAATTTAAATTTTTGTGTTCATGATAGAATTCCCAATGGAGATGGTGGAATCTCTGTTGGTCAAAACGTAATTATAGGTAAAAGATTATCCAAATAAAAAAAAATATTAAATGGGTTTTGGTTGAGGATAATATGAAGATAAATAAGGACTTGATTCAGATTCTTACGATTGTTATTATTGGGATGTTTATACCTTTCATGGGATCGATTTTGATTAATTTTAATGTTGATATCACAAAATTTGATGATTTTATGAAAATTGGTTCAACTTTTGGTTATTTTTTACTTATTTTTGCTGTTGAGTTAGCCGTGGTTTATATTTATTTTCAAGTATCAAACAAGATTGCTTCAAAAAAGATAGATGAAATGAAAAAATAGAAAATGATTTTTTCTTTTTTGTAAAAACCTTTATATGTAGGGTTTTATTCCGGAAAAATGGAGGCTGAAAAATTATATGGCTGTAACAATTGATGAAGAAAAATGTACTGCTTGTGGGGCATGCGCAGAGGTTTGTCCTGTTGATGCAATAACTGTTGATGATGTAGCAGTTGTTGATGAGGATACATGTATTGATTGCGGAACATGTGTCGAAGAGTGCCCTGTTGAAGCAATTGAGTTATAAAAAAAATTTATTTTTTTCTTTTTTTTAATTTTTTTTACTTTTTTATTCGTTTATTCATTTTTCGGATTTTAGTATAGTTATTGATATTTAAAAAAATTTATGCAAATCTTTTAAACAATGATTCTATCCATCAATTCCAATGAACGAATTACTATTCCAAACAATTCTACCATTTATTCTTTCGGCACTAGTAGTTATATTGATAACTGTGGTTGCTGAAAAATTTGGAACAAAAATTGGTGGTATACTTGGAACTCTTCCTTCAACGATTATTATAGCTTTTATTTTTATAGCCGTTAATAGAGGAGTCAGTTTTGCAACTCGTTCTGCAGCTGTTGTACCTGCTGAAATGGGAATAAACCTTATTTTTCTATTACTCTTTGTAATACTTGCCTATATATCAACAGTAAAGGCCATCGTAGGTTCACTTGTTGTTTGGTCTATACTTTCAACTATCCTTTATCTAAGTTCGTTGGAAAACATGCTAATATCAATAATAGTGTATGCTCTTGGTTTAGTAACAGTTTTTTTAACTTTAGAAAAAATCAAAAAAGTAGAATCTCTTGGTACGGTGAAAGTTCATTATACTCCTAAAAAAATTATAATGAGAGGAATAATTGCTGGAACTATCATTGCTTTAGCAGTGTATCTTTCAAACATTGATGCTGCTTTAAGCGGTATTTTTTCAATATTTCCCGCGATTTTTACATCAACTATGATAATAACCGTTACAGAACATGGTCCAGATTTTTCAGCTGCTATGGCTAAATCAATGACTTTAGGAAGTCAAAGTGTGATGACCTATGTTATATCCATATATTTTCTGTATCCACAATTTGGTATACTATCTGGTACAATTATATCTTTTATAATCGCTTTCTTAGTTTCATTAATTTTATTAAAACTGAGGAAGAAATTTATCTAAAATACAGATTTGAAAATTTTTTGATAAAAAAGCTCATTAATATTATATGTTGGCGAACAAGAAAAAAGAACATGTATTTTATAGAGAAGAACTGTAGTAATCAACAGCTGAAATAAGTTCATCTGGATCAAATGGTTTATTTATATAATCTACAACAAAATCCTTAAATTCATTCATTTTAACATCAGGCATATCTTTAGCTGTAAGCATAGCTATAACAACATCTTGATAAAGACCGTCATCAACTATTTTTTTTATTGTATCCCAACCATCCATACGAGGCATCATTATATCCATTAAAATAACGCCTTTGAAACCTTTTTTAAGTTCATCTATACAGTCATAACCCGACCCAACAGCGTAAACTTCATATCCCGCAGATTCAAATAGTTCCCTTACTGCAATTAGAATAGATGGATCATCGTCAACTACCATGACTCTTTTACTCATACACATCAATCTTTCCAACAATTATTGTAATCTGTTAACGATTTTATCAATTCTTTCTTTTAAATCATTCATTTCAAAAGGTTTTTCTATAAAATCCTCACCCAGAAATTTACCTGCATTCTCAGCGACGCGATCAGTTCTTGCAGTTAAAAAAATAACTGGTATCTTATTCCATATTTCGTTTTCTTTTAATCTATCATATGTCTCCCAGCCGCTCATACCGGGCATCATTATATCAAGAATTATTGCATCTGGTTTGTTATCTTTTTTCAATAAATCTAAACATTTTTCTCCACTTTCGGCTATTAAAACAGTATAATCCTTGTTCATTGTTTCAAGAGCATTTTTTACAGAAAAAGTAACGCTTGGGTTGTCATCAACAACCATTATTTTTTTGACCATAAGAATTGTACCTCAAATTGTATTATATTTAATTAATAATCTAATTGCTACTTAATTATTTTTTTATAGTAATCGTTTTACTCTGAGTTTTACTAAAGGATCATCAGATATTTCATCTATTGTTTCTGCTAGTTTTTTTAAGCCTTCAATTGTATCAATATTAAAACTTCCGAGATTGTTACCATTTTGGTTAAAAATTTTGAGTTCATTAGATAAGTTTAAATGATTAGTTTTTGACTCCATTTTACTAATGAAGACATCATTTTTATCCATATCTTTTTGTTTTTCATTAAGTTGTTTACGTAAAAGATTTGATATAAATGCGGATCTGTCTTCCATTATGTTTTGTCTATCGAGTTCATCAACAATATCAGCTGGCAGCTGTAAAAAAATTGTCTTTTTTTCCATAACTCTAAAAGGCATATAATTTATACTCTTAATTAAACTTACATTCAACGAATTTAGATTACAAAAAAAAGCTCATTAATATTATATGTTGGCGAATGGTTTAATTATCTGTTGTGTAATCCCAGTTTTCATAGATTTTTTTTAGTCCATTTGGTTTTTTTTGTTCTTTTTCGTGTTTACCATTATATTGAACATCTACTATGACTCCGTCTTGGTCACGTATTATTATCATATCTTCGTTTTCGTTAAAATCAGTTGTGAAAATCTTTCCGTTTTTAAAGAAAAGACCTTGTTCTGCACTGTAAACTACTTTTTCACCAAGACCGAGTTCTGTATCAGATGAATCTATTCCTTCAAGATTTTTAAGTTTATATGCATCTTCAGCCATTGCAATCATTGTTCTAAAAACACGGGTTTTTCGTTTATCCTTACATGTCTTGATTTGTTCTTTTATATTTGAAATAATAGCAGGTATATCTTCCTGTTTAGAAGGGAGAAGTATATTTTTCCAAAACCAGTTATAGGTTTTACTGGCACGAGCGTTTACATGTTCCGGTACTTTATCAGGATAGAGAATTATTTTACCGTTTAAAGTACGATGTTTTTTACGCCATTCATTTCGGCGTTTATCAAGAATTTTTTTCCTACCATTTTTTTTATCCAATAGTGAATCCTCCCTCTCTAAGATTCATCCAAATATTATTTTTTTGTTGACCGAGTTTATTTATAAAAAACAAAAACGTGTTTATCGTTTATCAAACTTACCAATTTTTTTATCGTTTTTTGACGTAACGATACTCAATATTGCAACTTCCTTCCATGCTTACCATACATGGGCCTACAGGATGTTCTGGTGTGCATTTTTTTCCAAAAAGTGGGCAGTCAAAAGGAGGTATAAGGCCTCTTAGTAGTTCTCCGCAACGACATCCTTTTGGTTCAGGGAAATCTTTGTTTTTGATTTGTTTAAGGTCTTTTTCAAATTTTTTTCTTGCATCAAATTGTTCATATTCTTTTTTTAATTTAAGACCAGATTTTTTTATAACGGGGAAACCTCGCCATTTTACATCACATGTTTCAAAAACTTTGGAGAGCATATTTTGAGCTTTGATGTTTCCTTCTGGATGAACTGCTCTTTTATACTCATTTTGAACATATGATTCCTTGTTTTTGATTTGTTTTACAAGCATCCAAGCAGCCATGAGTACATCGATTGGTTCAAAACCTGCTATCACCTGAGGAACACTGTAATCTTTTGAAATAAACTCATATGGTTTTGAACCTATGATTACTGATACATGACCTGGTTCAATAAGTCCATCTATTTTTAACTCCCCCATATCAAGAATAGTTTTCAAAGCATATGGCATGGTTCGATGACAACATAGAATAGAAAAATTTTCAGGTGGATTATTTAGAATTGTTGATGCAGTAGTTGGAGCAGTGGTTTCAAAACCTACAGCCATAAAAACAACTTCTTTTTCAGGGTTTTCTAAAGCTATTTTTACTGAATCTTCGATCCCATATACAGTTTTTACATCGAATCCTTCTGATTTAACTGTGTTAAGAGATTCTTTTTCACCTGGGACTTTCATCATGTCTCCAAAAGTTGTTACAATTTTACCATGTTTTACAAGTAGAAGCATTTCCTCTATTTCTTTTTGAGTTGTTACACATACTGGGCATCCTGGACCTTGACCTATATGTATCCCTGAATCTTTCAACAATGAATCCAAACCATGTTTTACAAGAGTGTCCTGATGGGTGCCGCATACATGCATAAAACGAAGGTTAAAATTTTCGTTTTTGATTTTAGAAGTTATTTCTTTTGCAAGTTTTTTATCTTTTAATGAAAACAAAAAAAAGTTTAACCTCCGTTGTAGGATAACATTTCTTTAAAAATTTTTAGTGTTTCTTGTGCTTCTTTTTCATCAAGTTTTTCTATTGCAAAACCAGCGTGAACAAGCACATAATCATCTATTTTAGTCTCAACTAGACTAATGTTTATTTTACGGCGAGTTCCATCGCCATAGTCAACAATTGCATGTTGTTTATCAGAATCGATTTCTATTATTTTAGCAGGTATTGCAAGACACACGGAATCCAGGCTAATAAACTCAATTAATATAAAACTTGGCCCCAGGGTAAAGCTGTATATTTATTCTAATTCAACCATGTTTCCATCAGGGTATAATCCTTTTGGAGGGTGTTTTCCATTTTTTCTTTGTTTAAAACGTGCACAGTTCGTATAGTTATCAGAAAAACAGTATTTTTCAGTCATATCAACAAGTGAATCAAAGTTTTTCTCTGCCGTATGAAAATAAACAGGGCATCTTTTAGCATATTCACAGATTGGTTCAATTTTATTTATTATTCTATAGAATGGGCATTGCAGGTTCTTATCTGATTCGCAAAAATCAAAATTAATGATTTTTACAACTTCTTTAAAGTGTTGTATGCATTCTCTTGTATAATCATTGTACAAAGGGCAGCTCATAATAGCATTCTTTTTAAAAGATTGATTTTTCTTTTATATATTTTTACATTTTTTTGTTAAAATAATTAAAGATATAGTTAAAACTAAATAGAACAATATGTTTAAAACCCTGAAATCCAAAACTGAAAAACATATTATGTTATATAACAAATAAAAAAAAAGGGGTTTGAGAAAAAAAATGAAACAGTTAGAAGAAACTGAATCGATATGCCCTGCATGTTACCGAGATGGTAAAGTTAATAAGATTCCTGCAGAGATAGTTGAAGAAGATGGTAAAGTATACATAAAAAAAACTTGTCCTGAGCATGGTGAATTCAAGGATATTTATTTTGGTGATTCAAATCTTTATAAAAAATGGATGAAATATCTTGTTACAGGTATGGATTCACCTGATGTTAAAACTGATCTTTTTGATCATCCAGCATTGTATGATATCCATAAATCACAGAGTGTTCTAACTAATCTTCTTGTTACAAATCGTTGTAATCTACGTTGTAGTTATTGTTTTATGAATGCTGGTGCCTCAGGTTATGTTTATGAACCAAGCTTGGAAGAACTTAGGAAGCTTATGATTCAAGCTAGAAATGAACATCCTATGGGTTCAAAAGCTATTCAGATCACTGGTGGAGAACCAACTATTAGAGAGGATCTCTTAGATATTGTACGGATTGCTAAAGAAGTAGGTTTTTCACATATTCAGGTTAACACTAATGGTTTGAAACTTGCGGATAGCGTGGAATACTGTAAAAAGCTTAAAGATGCCCGTGTTAACACGATTTATATGAGTTTTGATGGTGTAACAAAAAAAACTAATCCTTGGATTGAACAAAACAAAAAAGCAATAGAAAACCTCCGTGAGGCTAATCTTAGATGTGTTCTTGTACCTGTTCTGATTGGTGGACAGAATCTTCATGAAACCGGTAAAATCGTTAAATTTGCAATTGAGAATATGGATATAGTACGTGGTCTAAATTTTCAACCAATTAGTTTCTGTGGACGTATCACAAAAATCAAGGATGAGAAACGTGAGAAAGAAAGAGTAGACTATGTTGCTATGATGAACGAGATAGAAAAAGAATTCAACGGAAAAATCTCAAAAGAAGATTTCTACCCGGTTCCTTTTGTTTTCCCCATCTCAAAACTGATAGAGCTTTTGAAGGGTGAAACACAAGTTGAGTTTACCGCTCATCCCGGATGCGGTGGTGCAACATACCTGTTTATCGATGAAAAAGGAGAACCACTACCAGTTACTCGTTTTATAGATGTAGAAGGACTTCTAGATTTTATAAACAAAGAAAGCGAAATAAAGGGTCCATTCAAAAAACTAAGAATAGGAACAGCTTTCTTAAAAAACATAGATAACTTTGTTGATTACGATAAAGCACCGCATGGTTTCAACCTTAAAAAACTACTGAAAGACGCAGCAATAGGGGGCAGCTATGACAGCCTTCGTGGTTTTCACTATAAAAGTTTGTTTATAGGTAGCATGTGGTTTCAGGATTCATTTAACCTAAACACAGAACGGCTCAAACGCTGTGTTATACATTACACCACCCCTGAAGGGATACTTCCATTCTGCGCTTATAACGGCCTTGGATATGGTGATGAAATACGTGAAAAACATTCCATACCAATAAAAGAATGGGAGAAAAAAACAGGGAAAAAAATGAAGGATGATCTAAGAAAAGATGTTCCCTTAACATAAAACCTATTTTTTTTCTATTTTAAAATTGTAATTTATTTTTACACCAGCTTTTTTAAGCATCGCAGAAACCGGACAATATTTATCCTGCGAAAGATCAATAGCTCTTTTAAGATCGGTTTCTTTTAAATCAGACCCATAAAAAACATATTCAACATCTATTTTTTTGAAAACCTTAGGATGCCCTTCAGCCGTCTCAGCTGTAAGATTTATCTCAAAATCATTAAGTTTAACACGTTTTTTAGCAAGAATTGATGCTACATCACTACCAGTACAACTACCCAAAGAAATCAATAAAAGTTCCATAGGACGACTTGCTGCTTCAGAACCATTAAACTTTTCAGGACCATCAATTGTAACCCAATGATTAGAATCGGCTTTACCTACAAAAGTCAAGCCTTCAACCTGTTTTATATTAACAATCATAACTAAACACCTTTTATATTTAGAAATAGCTTTAGTTTTATCAAAATTTCCTTTAATTAAATAAACAGATAACTATTATAATTTATAACATATT
>CAYMOC010000012.1:0-25767 GCA_964391965.1 uncultured Thermoplasmatales archaeon
TTGTCTCCCATAGTTGCTTTGGATTCATCTCCCCTAGACCTTTGTATCTTTGAATGCTGATCCCTCTTTCACCCATCTCTTCAATTATTTTTGCTTTTTCTCTTTCATAATACGCATATTCAACCTTTTTACCTCTGCTTATTTTATAGAGCGGAGGTTGAGCGATATACAGATAGCCTTCCTCTACGAGTGCTCTCATATATCTAAAGAAAAATGTCAAAAGAAGTATTCTAATATGTTCACCATCTACATCTGCATCAGTCATAATAATAATTTTATGGTATCGTGCTTTTTCAAGCTCAAATTCTTCACCGATACCAGTTCCAATGGCAGTGATTAATGCAAGTATTTCATTATTTTTCAGGATTTTATCCATTCTTGCCTTTTCAACATTTAAAATCTTTCCTCTAAGCGGTAGAATTGCTTGGAAGTCTCTGTTACGTCCTTGTTTACTGGATCCACCTGCACTATCACCCTCAACGATATATAATTCAGTTTTACTTGGATCGCGACTTGAACAATCAGCAAGTTTTCCCGGAAGTGCTGTTGATTCAAGAAGTCCTTTCCTTCGTGTTAGTTCCCTTGCTTTTCTAGCAGCAACTCTTGCTTTACTTGCGTTTATACATTTCTGTAAAATTGTTTTAGCAACAACTGGAGTTTCTTCGAAATATTCACTAAGTTTTTCGTTTGTAAGACTTTCAACAATACCTCTAATTTCGGAATTACCAAGTTTTGTTTTGGTTTGCCCTTCAAATTGAGGATTTTTAACTTTAACTGAAATAATTGATGTTATTCCTTCTCTACAGTCTTCTCCACTAAGGCTAAAATCTTTACTATCAAATAAGTTGTTTTCTCTACCATACTTATTCATGACTCTAGTTAAAGCACCTTTAAAACCAGATAAATGAGTTCCGCCTTCGTGAGTGTTAATATTATTTGCAAAAGTATGAATGTTTTCCGTATAACCATCTGTATATTGGATAGCAATTTCTACTTCAACATCTTCTTCTTTAGCTTCTAAATAAATTGGATCCGGATGAAGAGGATTTTTATTCTTATTAATTTCTTTAACAAATTCTTTTATTCCACCGTCGAACCTATAACTATCTTTTCTACCGGTTTTTTCCTCAAGTAGATTTACATGTAGCCCTGCATTTAGATAAGCAAGTTCTTTTAATCTCTTTTTTATGGTTTCATATTTAAATTCAGTTGTTTCAAAAATTTCCGAATCCGGTTTAAAAGTTATAGTTGTTCCTTTTCCATCAGATTCTCCAATTTCTTTTAATTCAGTAGCTGTATTACCGTGTTCATATTCTTGATGATATTTTTTACCATCTCTTCTAACGGTAACTTTAAGCCATTCAGAAAGCGCATTTACACAAGACACACCAACACCATGCAATCCACCTGAAACTTTATATGCTTCTGAATCAAATTTTCCACCGGCATGAAGTGTTGTCATAATGAGCTCTACACCAGTTTTATTATATTTTTTATGTGTTTTTACTGGTATTCCACGTCCGTCATCTTCAACTGTTACTGATCCCTCTTTATTTAACAATATATCTATTTTTGTTGCATATCCCGCAAGTGCCTCATCTATTGAGTTATCAACAACTTCATAAACTAAATGATGAAGACCTCGTTCATCTGTACTTCCAATGTACATAGCTGGATTTTTTTTAACTGCTGCTAGTCCTTCTAAAACTTGAATCGAATCAGTATCATATAGTCCATTTTTATCTTTTTTTTCTGCCATATTGCTCACTTTTTGTTTTTAGTATTTACACTAAATGTGATAATTTATCAGAGTTGTTTTTTCATCCCATCGTCAAGGGTGTAATTTAACGTTTTTTCATATGGAGTAGAGGCTAATAAATGTTGCTATAATTATTTATATTTAAAAAAAGATTTTTTCACTGTTTTTCTTAACAAAGATTAAAAAACAAAAGATATTACCATGTAACAAAAAAAAAATGGTGAGGTAAAATAGGATGAAAATTTTATCAAAAAAAATTCTTATTATTGGATTAATCTTCTTAATGACATTGTTTTTAGCTGTAAATACTGTATCAGCAGATCCCACAGCTGATAAATATGCTCCAATCTTTTATTTTGAAGGAGAAGAAACATGTTATCCGGTGGATGCTAACTATCATTTAAACCCTGATACTTCTGATAAAAAAAGATTAACTGATGATGGTGTAGAAGATATCAATGAATCTACTTATAATCTAAATGAAACTGACAACATATTTTATGACAATAAGCACGGAACTATTGATAATGATGGTGTGATAAAACATTATCAAAGTGTTGAGAAAACATATGGTTACACAGTTTATTACCGCGTTACAAATGATGGCGGCAATCAGATAATACAATACTGGATGTTTTATGCTTTCAATAAAGGTGAGCTTAACCAGCATGAGGGAGACTGGGAGATGGTACAAGTCGTTGTGCCCCGTAGTGGTTCTAAATGGGTAGGTTATAGCCAGCATCATAGTGGACAACGAGGAAACTGGGATATGGTAGAAAAAGATGGAGATCACATCAAAGTATATGTTGCTCGTGGTTCACATGCAAACTATTTAAGATCGTTTTCTGGTAAACTAGGTGTTTCAGCAGATATAGTAGGCGATAACGGAAAAATATTAGAGCCAAAAGATTACCAATTAAAATCTCTTGATGATCAGGACTGGATTGATTTTGAAGGTAGATGGGGTGAAGTTGGAGAAGACACAGAAGACGCTATCTCTGGTATGTTTTTAGGGAAAATTGGTCCTCAGGGGCCAAAATACCGAGAGGACGGTCAGATGTATGATAGTCCAGCTTCATGGGGTCAAAGCCTCTCTGAAGTAAGTTCTATGTTTCTTATGTTTGAATGGCTTGTTTATAATTTTGTAACAATATTCCTTCTAATAACCGGTCTTATTCTTCTAGTGACTTTGTTTTTCATTTATCGACGACATAAAAGATATGGTCTTGGGCCAAGAATCTGTTCAATTTTCTACATTGATGGTTTAAATTTGAAAAGCATTGGAAATATTCTTTGCATAGTAGCAATTATTGTAGCAGTTGTTGGATTATTTCTTCAATGGTATGGAGTATCCTATGAGTTTTACTCAGAAAACCCTGACACGGGTCTTAGCTCCTTGGAAACCATAGGTATGCAGGATTTGTTAACCATAGATGGACTTAATGGCCTGCAGGTTACAATACCTGGGGAAAGTGGACCTATGCCTATGATGTCGTTAGTACTTCCTTTTTCTTTATTTCTTGGTATAGGTTTAGCGTTTTTATTTCTAAAAGCAGTAGGTATCAGCCGTAGCAGAAAACTTGGGGGAAAATACATATTCAGAGGAGTGCGAATAATGATACCTGTGATATTGATAGTTATTGCAATCATATCTCTTGGGGCTTTGATTCCACAGAGTATCACAGATGATCAAAACACCGAAAACTACGGAACCGATATAATAAACTCAATAACTAGTTCACCATTTGGGGGTTCAGAAAAAATTGATATATCTCAAGAAAACTTCACAGGTTATTTTTCTCTTAGCTGGGGTTTAAGACAAGGAGGTCTGATGCTTTTATTATCAGGTTTTATTTTTATTGCAGCGGGTATCTGCATGTATATTTCTAACTCAGTTTTCTATGAACCAAAAAGCCCGTATGAAAGAAAAATGAAAAAAGATAAAAAAACACCTCCTCCGCCATCTCAGAACAATACTCCAATGCCACCGCCGCCTTCTCAACAAAATCAACCTCAACAAACACCACCACCTCCACCGCCAGCAGAAAACCAACCGCCGCAAACAACAAATCAACAAAACATACCACCTCCTCCGCCACCACCTCCAGAAAAACCAAAAAAAGATACACAAAAAAATGATGATGAACCAGGTTTCTGTACAGAATGTGGAACTAAAATAGAAAAAGATTCAACTTTTTGTCCAGAATGTGGAAAAAAAATTGAAGAAAAATAAATTATCATCCCTTTCCTATTTTTTTTTGAAAAAAACTAATAAACCATTCAGATGTTTTAGAAAACTGAATCAAAAATTTTTAGGGGTTTTTTGATTTTTATGATAATAAATGCAGATCTTCATATTCATTCTCGTTTTGCAGGTGCCACAAGTGATCGTATGACTATTGAAAATCTTTCCAAGTCTGCACCTGGAAAGGGACTGGATGTTATGGGTACGGGTGATTGTCTTCATTCTGGTTGGATTAAGGAAATTAAAAACTGTGAAACTGTTGATGAGGGAACTTATGAGTTAAATGGAACCCGTTTTGTTTTAACAACTGAGGTTGAAGCAGTTAAACGAGTCCATCATCTTTTGTTTTTTCCAAGCATGTCAACTGTTGAAGATTTCAAAGAAAGAATCAAGAATCGTTCTAAAAACCTTGAAAAAGATGGACGAGCAAACATCCATATTGATGGAGAGGAGTTAGCAGGTATAGCTAAAGATTTAGGTGCTCTTATTGGGCCTGCGCATGCTTTTACTCCTTGGACTGCGATGTATGCAGCATATGATTCACTAAAGGATTGTTATGGCACTAACGCGGATTATGTTAGTTTTGTAGAACTTGGACTTAGCGCGGATAGTTTTTTTGCTGATAAAATAAAAGAACTACATCGTCTTACTTTTCTAACTAACAGTGATTGTCATAGCCCGCATCCAGTAAGGATTGGCCGTGAATTTAACCGCTTTAAAGTAAATGATACATCTTTTGAAGAAGTTAAAAAAGCAATTCTCAGAACTGGTGGAAACAAACCAGTACTCAACGTTGGTCTTCCACCACAGGAAGGAAAATACCATGAAACCGCCTGTCGAAGTTGCTATACTCATTACACTCTTGAGGATGCATTACGTCGGAGATGGCGATGTAGCTGCGGCAAAAACATAAAAAAAGGAGTAAAAGACAGAATAAATGAAAAAGCAGACTTTAAAAAACCAAAGCATCCAGATCATCGACCTGAATACATACATCTGATACCACTACCTGAGATTATAACCAAAGCAGTAGGTCAAAGAAATCCTTTCACCAAAACTGTAACACGACATTGGAATGATTTAATAAAATGCTGTAACAGCGAAATCAATGTACTTCTTGAATCCGATATAAACAAAATATCACATGTAGCACCACCAGTTGTAACAAAAGCTATCCAGGCTTTTAGAGAAAACAAGGTAAAAATTATACCAGGCGGCGGTGGAGAATATGGAAAAATTATTCTACCCGAAAAAGATCAAACTATTAAAACTCCTTTAACACCTAAAAATACTCAGTCAAGCCTTGAAGAATACTAAAAAAAATAGAGGTTTTTTTTAGATGAAATACAAAGAAATAATGAACAAAATTGATGATATTATAGAAAAAAATGATGAATCAAAACAAATCCTTGAAAAAATTGTTCAGTTTTTATATGAAACTTTGAAACATTACAACTGGGTTGGAATCTATATTGTAAAAAACAATGAGTTGATTTTAGGTCCATGGAAAGGAGAACAAGCAACAGAGCACACAAGAATTCCAATTGGAAAAGGAGTCTGCGGAAGTGCTGCTGCAACCGGAAAAACAGAGATTGTTCCTAATGTTAAAGAAGACAGTCGATATCTTTCTTGTTTTATAAGTACAAAATCAGAAATAGTGGTGCCAATAAAAAAAGAAGGTAAAATAATAGCAGAAATTGATATAGATTCTAATTCAGAAAATGCTTTTACAAAAGAAGATAAAATATTTTTAGAGAAAATAGTAGAAAAAATAAAAAATTGTTTTTGAATAGTTTTAATCTGGTACAAATAATGCCAAAACGCCCATTATTGCAAAAAAACCAGCTGCACCTATCATGAACATACCAACTGGTAAAAGCGGTAAGATTATGCAACCAACTAATAAAACAAATGCACCACCTATGGCAGTTAATACTGCTAATTTCATGTATTCTAGAAATAATTTTAAGCCTAAAGGTTCAGCATCATTTTCTTTGTTTTTTTCAAAAATTTCAATTATTTTTTGGAAATTTTCATTATTCTTAATTTCATCAATTTTATTTGCTAATAAACTCTGTGTTTCTTTTTTTTCTTCTATGTTTAGATTATTTTTTGTTTTAACAAGTAAGGGTGCTGCTGTTTCTATGAATCCAACTGAAAAAATTAGAAAAACACCTACTATAGCAAATGCGACCAAACTTTTTTTCATCTCTTTTAACTCCTTATTAAGTTGATAGTTAATTATTAAATTAGTATATAACTATTTTTATACATATTTTTTTTTAAATATTTTCAACAAAAAACTTAAAACCAAGAACAAAGATTAAGTAAAAGATTGTTTGGAGGGGTAACAGAGATTGTTCCTTAAAGGATGGGATCAAATTTACAAAATCTTTACATTATTGTGCGTTGTTTTAATTATTTTGCTAATTTTCATCCCCTCATTAAGTGCTGAAGATTCATATGCTAAAATAAATTTATCTCAACCTTTTGAAAACAAGGTTGTTAAAGCAGGTGGGCCTGCACATTTTGTTGTAGATGTATTAGAATTTAATGCTTCTTCGGATTTACCAATTGTTGGTGAACAAAAAAGGCAAGATGTAAAATTTCTTTATAAAATTTATAATCAAGATGGTAAATTGATAAACCAGGAGAGTGAAACAAAATATTTGGAACCTGGAAAAAATGTAACATCTTTTCAAAAAATATTTTATATGCCAACTGATTCAAAAGATGGCTATTATGGTTTAGAAGTTAAATTGGTTACTTTGGATAATCAAGAGTTGGATTCTGAAAAAATTTATTTTAAAGTTGTTCGTGTAACAGATGCAGGGTCCAATGTTATCATCATTGTTTTAGTGATTGGTTTTATTGTTGCTTTTTGCGCTTTCTTTTATGAGCGTAGAAAAGTTCGTAAATTAAAGGTTAGTAGGAAAGATTTTGAAAAATATCTGTGAATTGGATAAATATATAAGGTTGCAAAATGTTTAAGAAAAAGAGGGTTTTAGTAAAGAAGATGATGGGTATGATATTAAAAAAAATAAATATTTATGGAGGTTTTTTTAATGGAAACAGTTCAGATTAGGTTAACAAAAGACATGATTTCTAGACTTGATGAGTTAATAATATCTGGTGATTATCCTAACAGATCAGAGGCAATACGAGATGGTGTTAGAAGGTTAATTGATACTAAAAAAAATCAAGATAACATGTTAATCTCTGTAAAAGATCTTAAAAATTTCATAAAAGAGGTGGGTAAAAAATGAATGGTATAACAGATATAGAATTATTTCTTATTTTAGTCACCATTGGTCTTCTTGTAGGTTTAACGACTTTAGTTATTATTTTTAGTATTTTTAGAAGAACTAAAGATGAAATCAAAACAAGTTTTTTGATACTCATGATCGGGGTATTGACATTCTGTTTATATGAGATTTTTAGATTATATGAGATATATTCTGGAGAAGTTTTTTTCTCAGAGTTATTATCAGTGGTTTTCATTCTGTTTGTTCTATTTAGTGTGTGTAAGCTTAAAAGTTTGATAAAAAGCCTGTCTGATTTCGGGCAAGCATTTGTTTTGTTAAAAAAAGATACATATGAACATAAAATAGGTTCTATTGTGAAGGATGCTAGAGGGTTATGCTATGTAACAGTTGAAACACCAAATGATAAACTTAAAACTATTTTTGAAAAAGAAAATATTGATGTGTCTAATATTAAGTTTTTAGATGCAACTGGGGAAAAATGTGTTTTAGATAACTGTGTAAACATAAAGAATACTCCTGAGGATGTAAAAAACTCAATAAAAAGAATGCTTCGTGAAAAAAACATAAAATGTGTAATTGTTGACAATGTTAGCGCTATTAAAAATCTTGAAAGATTTGAGATTCCACTTTTTATCCAAGAAACTGCTTCGTTGATTAAATCCAGTGAAGCACAAGGTTTCTTTATAGGTTATATGGAGAAAATAGATAAGCAGATGATAAATGATATCAATATGCTTGTTGATAAAGTGATAGGGGATTGATGGGTTTATGACAAAAAAAATAATGATAGTTGATGATAAGAAAGACACAGTTGAAATGGTTGAGGCATTATTGACTTCTAAGGGTTATAATGTTGAAAGTGCCGATAATGGTAAAGATGCTTTGGAGAAACTTAGAGCGTTAACTGAGAAACCTGATCTTATTCTTTTGGATATGTTTATGCCTGAGATGAGTGGCCGAGAGGTTTGTGAAAAAATACGTTCTGATGATGAGTTAAAGGATCTTAAAATTGCTTTTTTTACAGTGGCATCCTTTAGTGATAAAGGAAAGGAAACACTTGAGAGTTTGAATGTTTCTGATTATATTACTAAACCATTTGAAAGTCAGGATTTACTTAGAAGGATAAAAAAAATCGTGGGAGAATAAAAAAAATAAACGGTTTTAATTTTAAATGTTTGATGAGATAAGTTTTGTTTCCAGAGAAGACCTGTTTGCAGGATGGCTTGATGATAATGTTTTACTTGATAGTCTTTTAGAGAATGTTCCTGATACAATATATTTCAAAGATGTTGACTCTCGTTTTGTAAAAATAAATAATGCTTTAGCCAATTTTTTAGATTTAAATAAACCAGAAAATGTTAAAGGAAAAACAGATTTTGATTTTTTTTCAGAAAAAATTGCTAATGAATCTCTTAATGATGAACAAAATGTAATGGATACAAACGAACCGATGATTGGGAAAATAGAAAAACTTGAAACTTTAAACAAAAAAACTAGATGGTTTTCCACAACAAAAATACCTTTGAAAAATAAAGAAGGTAAAATTATTGGAATCGCAGGAATCTCTAGAGATATAACCGATCAGAAAGAAGTTGAAAAAGCACTTTATGACAGTGAGCAAAGGTATCGTTCTATTTTTGAGAATAGTGCTGTAGCGATAATGATGACTAATGAAAATGAGGAAATTATCTCTTGGAATCGTTACACTGAAAAGTTACTTGAAATGAGTAAAAATGATTTGCTGAAAAAACCTGTTAAAGAACTTTATCCAGAGAATGAATGGTTAAAAATTCGTAATGAAAATGTTCGTGAAAAAGGTATGCAGCATCATCTGGAAACAAAGATGTTTAAAAAAAATGGTGAAACAGTTGATGTTGATATATCTGTTAGTGTTCTAAAGGAGGATAATGGGAATATAACTGGTTCAATAGGTGTAATCCGAGATATAACTGACCGGAAAAAAGCAGTTGAGGAGCTTAAAATAAAAGATAAAGCGGTTCGTTCTTCTATTAATGCTATTGCTATAACTGATATGAACGGTTGTATAACTTTTGTAAATGATTCTTTTTTAAAAATGTGGGAGTATGAAAACGATGAAAAGATCATCGGTCAGCCTATTGTTAAATTCTGGAAATCAAAAGGAAAATTTGTTGAAGTAATGGATTCATTGATAAATAAAGGTGGATGGGTGGGTGAACTTCAGGCTGAAAGAAAAAATGATACTGTTTTTTATGCTCAGCTATCCGCTACAACTGTTATAGATGATCATAAAGAACCGTTATGTATGATGGCTTCTTTTGTTGATGTAACTGAACGTAAAAAAGCTGAGCAAAAAATAAAGGAATCTGAAAGAGCTAAAGCAGAGTTTATGAATATTGCAGCTCATGAGCTCAAAACACCTATTATTCCTTTGAAAGGATATCTTGAGATGCTTTTATGGGATGAAAATATTGATGAAGAAAAAAGAAAATGGTTAAAGATATGTCTTAGAAATACAAGCACTCTAATTTTTTTGATTAATGATATTTTAGATGTAGCCAGGCTTGAATCAAATAATCTTAAAATTTCTAAGGAAAAAACAGATTTAAAAGAGTTAATTAATGGTGTTATACAGGATATGAAGCCTATGGCTGAAGATAAAAAATTGGTGTTAAACAAGAATGTATCAAATGATTTTTTAACTGTTGAGGTTGATAAAAGACGTATTTCTCAGGTTCTTAGAAACTTGATTAATAATGCTATTAAATGTACCGATGAAGGTAAGGTAGAAGTCAAAGCTAAAAAGGAAGATGAAAAGGTTTGGGTATCTGTTGAGGATACAGGTATTGGTATAAAAAAAGAGGATATTTCCAAGCTTTTTAAGAAGTTCTCACAATTGGGTGAAGCTGAAACTCGTAAGGTAGAAGGAACAGGACTTGGTTTGTATATTTGTAAAGGAATAATGGATCAGCATCATGGTGAAATATGGGCTGAAAGCTCTGGGCTTGGAAAAGGTAGTACCTTTTGTTTCACTCTTCCAGTAAAAAAATAAAAAATTGTTTGTTTATTTTTTTGTTTTTAACATTTTTGAGATTTTCTTTTTATGCGAAAACAGTAGTATGAACAGTAAACATGCACAAAGAGCAATAAATACTACTGTTAAGTTTGAAAAAAGAGCCTGAGTATTACTATCTTCTTTTATCTCAAATTCTTTTGATGCTGAAGCGTTTTGATTATCGCCATATTTAAGAAGTATGTTTAATGTGTATTTTCCAGGGTCAAGACTTCCAGTTGGAATTAGTTTGGTATCTGTGCTTTGTAGTAATGTTGAACTTGGATCTATATCTGTGAAAACGATATTGTTGTCTTCATCAAGAATGGTGTATGTTAATGTTCCATTTGCGAAACCGTCTCCTTCTGCTTTAAGTAGTTCAACGAGTGATTCAATGTTTTTTCCTTCCTTGAAGTTTCCTTCTGAAAGAGTTACTTTTACATCGAAAAGATATTCTGTGTCATCAGGAACGGTTTTTTCTTCAACAGCAAAAACTTTGAGTCCCTGATTTTGACATGCTGCAAATAAATAAGATCCATCATAATAAAGTCCATTACATTTTTGTTGTTCAGATGTATTATCGATGAGGTTTAGTTTATCCCCTGTAAAATAATATTGTGTTATACAACCATCTGATTCTGCTGCTCCAGCAAAAACAAAACTGCCACTACAGTCAACGCTAAGATATCTTTTACCATCGTTTTTTTCGGTTACATAGGTTAATGTATTTCCATCAAAACTGTAAACTTTTACACCGCTATAATCACCGGCGATATAGACATTTTTTCCATCGCTTGTTACATCCCAGTACCAATCTGATTCACCAGTTGGTTGTTTGATATAATCAATTAAACTAAATTCTGTCCCATTGAAACTAAAAACTCTTAATCCATCATTTCCGCTGCTGTATATATAGGTGCCATCTGTGTAAATGTCTAAATATCTTCCTCCATCATCTATAGATGAAACAAGAGAAAGTTCATCTTTTCCATTAAATGTATAAGCTTTTATTCCATTTTCATAACAAGCTGTGTAAATATAATTGTCGTCATGGGTGACTCCGTAGTAATATCCTCCATTGTCTATTGTATCTCTTAAAACAAGGTTATTTTCATATACAGAATAGGCTCTTAAACCATCACCATAGCAGGCAACATAAACAAATTCCTCATCTCCTGTTACATCGAAATAAAAATTTTCGCTTCCACCACTATAGTGGTTATCTAAGTATGTGAATTTGTTTCCATCGAAACCATACAATTGTAAACCTGTGTAGTAACTTGCAACATAAACATAGTTATCATCTTTGTAGACTGAAAAATAACTTCCATCCTGGTAATCTGCATCTAATGATAAAGAAAAATCAGCTTCTAATGTATTGGCTGAATATGCATTACCTGAAAATAGAACAAAAAAACATAAAATAATGATTATTAAACTACTTTTTTTCCATCCAAATATTTCCTTTATTGATTGCATTTCTTCCCATCCCTGTCTTAATATCTCCAATTTTTCCAGATCATAAATTACAGTTTTTTTTACCATCCAGAACTTTACGGATACATTACAATTAAATTAAGTTTCTAGTTTAAAAAGATTGCCCGAAAAAATGGTCTAATTGACATTTTCTTGATTCAGTACTCAAGATCTTCATCATCACCCTGTCAAGCCAATTTTTGTAGGGTTCAGTAAGGGTTCGTTCATCACTAATTTTTGTTAGATAAAAAAACTTGTTTTTATATCTTTCCTAAAAAAACAATTATTTTTTTTTCTTTTTTTGGTATCTTAACCCATTTTATCCCATATAGAGTTTTTCCAGGTTTTTCTTAGTTTGTCTACAGATAAATTTATCATTTCTTCATCTTGATCTAAAATGATTATTTTTTCTCCTGATACAATACCGATTTCTTTAAAAGGAGTATTATTGTTTTTAAGGGTTTTTTTGAAATCTTTCGCTTTGTTTTTTTGTATTTCAACAATCCATCGTGTGTTTGATTCTGAGAATATTTTAAAATCAGTTCTTAGGTTTTTACCTATATCTTTTACATCTATGTTTGCTCCAAGGTTTCCACCGATGCACATTTCTGAAATACATACTGCAAGTCCTCCTTCGCTTATATCGTGGCATGATTCAACAAGATTGGTGTTGATTGTTTCTAATATTCCTTTTATACATGATTTTAAAATTTTTAGATCTGATTTTGGAACTTGTCCACCTTCTAGGTTTTGTGATTTGTAGTATTCTGAGCCTCCCATTTCTTTTTTTGTTTCATTCCCTACAAGGTATATTGTGTTTCCTTCTTTTTTGAAATCTGATGTTACAGATTTTCTGATGTCATCTATGATGCCTATTCCCATTATTTCTGGTGTTGGTGGTACTGCTGTTTTTGTTGATTCATTATAAAAACTTACGTTTCCGCTCATAAATGGTAAATCCAGTTCTCTTGCCATGTCTCCTAGTCCGCGTGTTGCCTCGTAGAATTCTCCCATTCTTTCTGGTTTTTCTGGGTTTCCAAAATTTAGACAATCGCAAAGTGAGTCGGGTTTTGCTCCTACTGCGACAAGGTTTCTGCATATTTCATCTATCGCGGAACAAGCACCGTCATAGGGGTTTCTTTCCATGAAACGAGGATTTACATCAGAGGTTACTGCAAGGCCTTTGAAACTGTTCTCCAGTGGTTTTAAAACTGTTGAGTCTCCATGTGTTTCCATGTTTATTTTTCCCTGTAGGGGTTTAATTACTGTGTTTCCACGTACTTCATGATCATATTGTCGTATCACCCATTCTTTGGATGCAATATTTGGGTCTGATAGTATTTTTAACAGGGTTTTGTTTAAATCAGGAGGGTTGAATTCTTTTTCTTTTATTTTTTTTGATTGAATTTTTGGTTCTTTAAAAGGTCTTTCACATGTGTCATATACGGGTCCTCCTGTGAAAAAATCAAGATCTAGTTCCAGTATTTTTTCGTTTTTATAGAATACTTTTGTGATTTGTTCTTCTATTACTTTTCCAACTACTACAGCTGTTACATCCCATTGTTTGCATATATGAAGGACTTTGTCAACGTTTTCAGGTGATACTAGAAACATCATTCTTTCCTGGCTTTCAGATACCCATATTTCCCATGGGTTCATGTTTTCTTCTTTAAGTGGTATGTCATCAAGATGTATTTCTGCTCCAAATCCTGCATCATATGCTAGTTCTCCGCATACACATGATAGTCCTCCTCCACCAAAATCTTTTAGTCCTTCAAGGAGTCCTTTGTTGTTGCATTCAAGTGTGGCATGAATCAATGGTTCTTTTGTGATAGGATCTCCTACTTGGACTGCTGATCGGCTGCTTTCTTCGCTTTCATCATTGAGTTCAGCTGATGCAAACGTTACTCCATGTATCCCATCTCTTCCGGTTTTTCCTCCGGCATATATGTAGATGTTTCCTGGTGCTTTCGCTCGGCTATGAATTAATTGTTCTTTTTTCATCACGCCGATACATCCAACGTTTACCAGGCAGTTTCCTGTGTATCCTTTATGGAAATATACTTGTCCGGAAAGTGTTGGTATACCTATACGGTTTCCATAATCGCGTATTCCATCAACTACTCCTTGAAATAAGAAACGTGGGTGTTTGGTTCCTTTGGGTAACTCTTCTATTGGTAAATCAAGTGGTCCGAAAAACAAAGGATCAATATAAGCGATGGGTTGAGCTCCCATACATACTATGTCTCTTACTATGCCGCCTACTCCTGTTGCTGCACCGCCGTATGGTTCTACTGCTGATGGATGATTATGTGATTCAAGTGCTGCGCAATAGTAATGGTTTTTGTCGAATTCTACAACTCCTGCATCCTCTCGAGCTATTATTTTGTTTTCAGCTATCCCGAAAACATTTTGTTTTAATGGTATTTTTGAGGATTTGTAACAGCAGTGTTCACTCCATGCTTGACCCAATGCCTGTAGTTCGACATCTGAAGGGTTTCTTTTTTTGTTTTTAAAATAATCCTGGATTCTTTTCATTTCCTTGTTTGATAAAGCTAGACCCATTTCTTGGCTGATTTTTTGTAGATCAGAATTATTTGCTGAAGAGATTTCTACATCGAAAACATTGTTTAGTTTTTCTTTTTTCTTTAAAAGAGTATTTAATGACATTTTTTTTCCTCCCAAATAGGTTTTTTTTATTCTGATTTTTTTTGTATGTCTATTTCATAGTTGTGTATGACTGGGTTTGTTAGTAGTCTTTGACACATTTGTTCTACGTCTTTTTTTACTTTTTCTTTGTTTTTTTCGTCGATTAGTATTTGTATTGTTTTGTGTGTTTGTGCTTTTTTTACGTTTTTGAATCCAAGGAGTTGTAGTGCTTTTAGTGTGTTTTGTCCTTCGGGGTCTGATACTCCTTTTTTTAATTTTATTTGAATTTTTGCTTCGTACATTGTGAATCTGAGCGGAAAAATAGGATTTGGGTTGATTAAGTTAACGTTTGCTTGTTTTTTTGACATTTTTACATTTTGTAAAATATTCTTAGAAATACTTATATATTAATAATAACAAAGTATAACTTGAGGTTGTTGGAGAATAATTTAAAACTATAAAAAAAGGTGTTATGATGAGGCAACTGTTAACTAAAAAAACAAACAAAAAACACATACAAAAAATTTTTACAACCCTAATAACAACTCTTCTAATAATCTCAAGCTTATCAGCATTATTTTTTATAGGATCAATTGCAAAAGCAGTAGAACATCCAACACCTGAATCAAACGATGATATAAAAATTATAGATGGTCAAGATAATACCAGAAAAATAGAACATATAGAAATAGATGATGCTATAGATAACACACCTCCAATAATTCGATTCTCTCCGACACATAGAGAATGGAGTTCTGATCCTATCAGAGTAGAAGTAATACTATCTGATAGGGATTCAGGATTGGACTCATACTCTTATGGCTGGGGAAGCAGTCCAGATCCTTCTTCAGTAGGCCAGATGTCATTCCCTACACCAATAGATGGTAGAATCTATAGATTTATTGCATCAAAAGAAACCTCTGATGGTGAATGGTATTTGCATGTATGGGCCTCAGATGAAGAAGGCAATGAACAAGAAAGTTGCAGTGGACCATACAGATTAGATAAAACCAGCCCTAACGTTTATATTTCAATTAATAACAATAATGAATATACAAATAACAAAAGAGTCACATTAAATATCGAATATTCAGATGAACACTCTGGCATAAGTGCTGTAAGATATTCAAATGATCGTAGACACTGGATTCAGTGGGAATCTCCTCAGGCAAACAAAGAATGGACTTTAATTGATAGAGATGGTGAAAAAACAGTTTTCATTCAAGCCATGGATAATGCTCAAAATATTGCAGAAAACAGTGATTCAATAATTCTTGATACAAGAGGGCCAGAAGGCTCAATTCTAATAAAAAATGGAGATGAATACACTAACTCCTCAGATGTAGAATTGTTTTTAGAATACGATGATTCTCTCTCAGGTGTAGAAGAAGTAAGATACAGCAATGACCGTGGACCTTGGAGTGAATGGTTTCAACCAACTGATTTTAAAGAATGGACTTTAAACCCTGGAGATGGAGAAAAAGTAGTACACTTTCAAATGAAAGATTTTGCAGAAAACTACAATGAAGCATCTGACACAATTATAGTAGATAAAACATCACCAACTCTTAGTGTTTCACCAGAATCACAAACATTAGATGAAAATAATGCAAATCCTCTAATACATGTATTAATAAATATAGATGACTCATACTCAGGAGTTGATGTTTATAGATATTCATGGTCAGAAAACAACACTCATCTTACATCATCATGGGAAACATGGGAATCCTATGATCATCCAATAAATTTAAAGAAAAACGATCATGGAAAATATTATTTACATATACAAACAAAGGATGAAATAGGTAACGAAAAATATGAAATCTATGGTCCTTATCAGATAAACTCTGCCCCATCTGGCGATATAAACCTTCCAACTGATAATACTGATGTATCTACACCAGTTACACTATCGGCTAATGTTACAGATGACACAGAGATCATTGATTATGAATGGGATCTAAATGATGATGGAGAAACAGATTTTAATGGACAAACTATAGATTATACTTTTAATCTTACTTATAATTATACAATTAAACTTACTGCCATTGATGAAAACGGAGCGAAAACAACATTTACAAAATATTTGAATGTAAAAGAAACAAAAGTTTTCACCTCTGGAACAAATTATTATGTATGGAGAAAAAACACTCAACTTTTAGCTAGTGAACTTGCTGATATGATCGGACTAAAAACTAATGATAGTATAATATTATTTAATACTACTATTAATAAATGGAATGAATGTTATATTATAAATTGGTCTGACTCCGAATATGATTTTATTATAAATAAGAATGATGTCTTAAAAATAAAATTAATCGGGAATAATAGATATGAAATATTATCTATTGTTGGTAATAGTTTAAATGTTTATAATAATAAATCTTTAAGATTTATAAACAATAACAATGGATACAACTGGGTTGGATATACTGAGGAAAAAAGAGTTAGAGCCAGTAATATTGCTCAGAGTATAGAATTAGAAGATTTTCAAACAATAAGTGTATATGATAAAGATAGTGAAAGTTATACTACATATATTAAACTTCCAAATGGAATAAATGTAGGTGTTGATGACTTAGATCCTTGGGTTAACACTGGAGATGCTTTTCTTGTGAAGGTAAAAAATAATTCAGATAAAAACTATCTTACTACCAATATAGATGTTGGTTATACTATAGGTGTTGATGAACCAGAATAAAAAGTTTTTATTAGAAGAAATATGGTTTTTTGTGTCATTTCGACAAACACGCCATTTTATCTAAAAAAGTTTATATACTATTTTCTAAAGAATATAACTTGCTCCTATACAAAATACGCATAAAAATCTGGAGAAGGTTAGGAAAATTTACAGGGTGATGGAGAAAGTATTATAAAATTTCAGCTAAAAATTATTTGATAAAATGCTGGAATTGACATAATAACAGGTAATTAATAAATACTAATAAACAAAAAAACATGCTTTGGTCAACGAAGCGAAGGGAGCACCCGCATTTGGAGTGTGATGGTAAAAAAATGGTTTGGAAGAAACCAGTTGGAGAAGGAAAGGAAAATGCAAAGAAATTTTTTGCATTTAGCATTGCTTCAATTATGATTATTGCTAGTTTGACTTCTCTTTCATTTATTTTTATTAGTTCTTTTTCCTCAGAAACTGTACAAGCTGAAGAAGTAAGCTGTTTTGTTGCTGGTACTAAAATCTCTATGGCTGATGGCAGTTTGAAAAATATTGAAGATGTTTCTGTTGGAGATATTGTTTTAACTGTTAATATGGATACTATGGAGGTTGAACCTAATCGTGTTTTAGAGTTAGCCTCTCCGGTTCATGAGGATATGGTGAATCTTGTTTTTGAGGATTCTGAAAATACTAATACTTTTGATCACCCTTATTTTGTTAAAGGTAAAGGTTGGTGTTCTTATAAACCGGTTTTGACTCAAAGGCGTTACGGCATTCAGGCTGATCAGCTTGAAGTTGGTGATATTTGTTTTGTTTTAGATCAGAATAAGAATTTGAAAGAAACCTGTTTAGTTGGTATTAAAGAAGAATTGGGAAATGTCCAAACTTATAATTTGTATGAGGTTGAGGATAATCATAACTTTTTTGCAAATGGAGTCTTGGTTCATAATAAAGAAATAGGTAAATGTTTCATGCCTGGTACTCCTATTAATATGGCGGATGGTTCTTATAAGAATATTGAGGATGTAAAAGTTGGGGATTGGGTTAAGGTTTACAATGAAGATGCTATGGAAGTTGATGTTGCACCTGTTCATAGTATTCAGACGGTTTATCATGATAACGTTCATGAACTTATTTTAGAAAATGGTAAGGTTTTGAAGCCTACTGCTAACCATCCGTTCCTTGTAAAAGATAAAGGCTGGTGTACAATCAGTGGTCTTGATGAAATGGGTATGGGTGCAGGAAAAATAGAAGTTGGAGATTATTTGTATCAAATCAACTCTGATGATATAATAGAATTGGTAGAAGTAGTAGATATTATACCATTTGAAGGTAATTATTTAACTTATAATTTTCTTGATATGAAATATGGTACTTTTGTCGCTGATGATATTGTAACACATAACTCAGTAATTACTTGTTTTCCCGCTGGAACCAAGATTGATATGGCAGATGGCAGCAGTAAAAACATTGAGGATGTAGAAATTGACGATATCGTTTTATCTTATGATCTTGAAAAAAATGAGTATGTTTCTCAAAGAGTTTATGGTTTAGAATCACCTGTTCGAGATGGCGTTTATGATGTTAATGATGGTTTGATAAGTCCAACAAGTGATCACCCTATATATATAAAAAAATCTGATGGTCTTATTGGATGGGGTGCTATGGATGCTGAGTATTCTAAATCTATGCATGGTTTTGATTTTGAGGTTTATCAGATAGAACAGGGAGATTATTTTTTAGATATTGATGGTAACTGGGTTTTAATAGAATCCATAATTTATCGTTCTGGGTCGATTCAAGTATATACTATATCAGTTGAGGATTCTCATACTTTTTATGCAAATGGTTTTCTTGTTCATAATTGTGGAACTGATGCAAATCCTACAATCGATAGTTTTGATCCAAGTAGTTCAACCGCAACAAACAGATTGGATATAACTGTGACCTGTAGTGATGATATCGGTTTATCTGCTTATGCTTACGAATGGTCAACATCTTCTGATCAGCCTGAGAGTTGTGATGATGGAACAGGAACTTTATCAGATACTCGTGCTGACTTTAGTCCATCAGAGCCACCAAGTGATGGAAATTGGCATCTACATGTAGTCATAGAAGATACTTCTCGGCAGGTTGATTATGATTACAGTGGAGTTTATTCATTTGATGCTACTGATCCAACAGGTAGTGTAGATTTTGATACAGGTGAAAGCTACACTAACAGTAGATCTGTTGGTTTAAGGTTATCATATTCAGATGCTACGTCAGGTGTTCAATACGTGAATTACTCAAATACTCAACTTTCAGAAGAAGAATTAGCTCATCTTGGCGCTGGTTCTTGGGAGTTGCCAGCAGGTGATAAAGAATGGACTCTAACGAGTGGAGATGGTTTAAAAACTGTTTATTATTACATACAAGATAGAGCAAGAAATATCTATGAAACAACAGCTTCTATAACACTTGATACTGAAGATCCTGAAGCTTCTGTTTCTATTAACTCAGGGGATACTTATACCGATTCAACATCGATAACCCTTGGTTGTACTTATGATGATAGCAACAGTGGTGTTGATCAGGTTCGTTATAGTAATGATGGGTCTTCTTTGTCTGCTTGGGAGTCTGCTTCTGCTACTAAGGCATGGACTCTCAGTAGTGGCGATGGTAGTAAAACTGTTTATTTTGAAGTTAAAGACAACGCTGGAAATGTATTTCAGACAACAGATACAATTGAGTATGATGGAACAGCTCCTTCAGCATCAGTAACGATAAACGATGGAGATAGTTATACTGATTCAACATCTGTTACATTAGGTTTGACATATAGTGATGGATCATCAGGTGTGAATGAGGTTACTTATAGTAATACTGGTAGTAGTTGGTCACGTTTAGAATCTGCTTCTGACACAAAATCTTGGGATCTTGATGTTGGTGATGGTGAAAAAACTGTTTACTATAGGGTAATAGATAACGCTGGAAACGTACAACAAGTAACTGATACTATAACCCTTGATACAACTGCTCCAAGAATAGGGGCTTCACCAGAAAGTAACACTCTAGGTCCTTCTAATTCATATATTATTACTTCTAACAGTGTCTCACTTGAAATTACAGATGAAACCACTGAACCACATTATTATAGATATGCATGGACTGCTGATACGGGTACACCAACTTCTGAAGAATGGGGTGCGTGGACATCTATTGATGCTCTTCCTCCAGTTCAGACCTCTAATTCAGGTACATGGTATCTGCATGTACAAGCAAATGATACATTAAATAATCGTGATTATACATATTTTGGACCCTATGAGGTAAATAATCAACCAACAGCATCTTTCACAAAAACTAGTTCAAATATTGAAACAAGAGAAACTGTAACATTGAATGCTGGTAATTCAGCAGATGCTGATGGAAACATAGTTGAATATGCTTGGGATCTAAATGGTGACGGCACCTATGATATTACATCAGATAATCCGAATTTATCATATAGATTTAATGTGTCCTATACTTATAATATAAATCTAAAAATTACAGATAATGATGGAGCAATCCATACTACATCTGATTCAGTAAATGTAAAGGAAATTAAGACGTTTTATGAGGGTAAAAACTATTTAACATATAGAAGAAATGCTTCAACTACTGCTAAGGAACTTGCAAATTTCTTAGGTTTGGAAAATTATGATACAATTGTTTTATGGAATTATAGCAGTGATCTATGCGACTGGGATACCAATCAGACATATGTAGTAGGATTTACAGCAGATGAAGATGATTTTGCAATACAAAGATATGATTTATTAAAAATTGTTTTAAACAACACAGCCTCAAAAGAGGTTGATTTTGGAACCAGTGATTCAGATAGTACATATCTGCAAGAAAAAACACTAATAAGAACAGAAGAAAACAAAGGTTATACTTTTGTTCCATGGGCAAGAGAAAAAAGTATTAGAGCAAGTAGAGTAGCAAGTAAAATAGGCCTGCCAGATACCTATACTTTATCAATTTATAATAAAGTGATAGATGCTTATAAAAGTTATATTAAACTCCCTGGTGATCCAACAGCATATGAAAATGCTCAAGATGATGATTTGGATCCATTGATCAACCATGGTGATGTTATAATAATTAAAGTCCCAAGTAGTGATGTGGATGGAATTTCTTTTGATTTATCACTTTTCCCTGAATATAGTAGCACTGCAACTGATGACACAGGCTAATTATTTCAATTGAATTTTTTAAAATATTTTCTAATTTTTTAATACTATAATTTTAAATAAGGTAAAAAAATTAAAAAATTTATCTTTATGAGAGAAATAGAAAAATTAAAAATTGTACCGATAATAATCATTCAGATTTTAATCCTATCTTATTTTATATCAAATGTATCTGCTATTGATGATCAACAAATCATAATTGGGCATATCTTTTTCGAAGATGGACTTACAGTTGATTCAGGTGTTTCAATTAATATACAAAACAACAATTCAGGAGAAAAAGTTACTACTGCAACCGCTTCTGATGGTAAATACCAAGCTATAATCGACTCAAATGATAATGATGTTATATGGGTGAATGTTAGTTATTATGGAAACACAGGCGGTAAATCATTCACTGTGGATTTAGATAATTACCCTTTGAAAAGATGTGATGTAACCATCTCAGGTAATATTTTTCCAGTTGCAAACTTCTCTTTTACACCAAATGAACCAAATGAAGGTCAAAATGTACAGTTTAACTGTTTATCGGTTGATTCAGAAAATAACACGGACATAAATAGAGTCTGGGTTTTTGGAGATGGAAGTAATTCTAATCAAAAAAACCCTGCACATACATTCTCTCAAGATGGAACATATGATGTAACATTAACAGTATTTGATTATTATGGGGCACCAGACAGCGTTACAAAACAGATAACAGTGCAACAATCAAGTTCAGGCAATGGCGACAATCCTCCAGCTAATCAACCTCCAAATGCATTAATTGATTTACCTGAATATGGATATGAAACTCAGTTGATTTCATTTGATAGCACACAAAGTTATGATTCTGATGGCGTTATAAGTTTATATAACTGGAGTTTCGGTGATGGAAACTACTCTAATCAACCAAACACTCAGCATGCATATAACAAAAATGGTACCTATGAAGTAACTCTTGAAGTTATAGATAACCAAGGAGTATCTGATTCAGAATCAGTTTTTATAACTATTTATAATCAAGATAGTAGCTGTAACAAAACCATATCAAATGATAACAAAATATCTATTGAACAAAATTACAATATTCAACTAAACGAATCTTTTTATTTAGAGGATTTCAACTGCGATTCTATCTATGATATTTTTAATGATCCTAATGATAAACTAGAAATTTTTTCAACTATAAATATTGAAGATGATAAAGTCTTTTTAATATCTCTTAGTAAAAATGATATTCCTGACTTTATATGGAATCCAGAAAAAGAACAAATCTTTTTTATAAATTATACCAAACCAGTTGGTTCAAATACAGATATAGATTATGAAAAAAATCAGATTTTTTATAAAATAAATATAACAAAAAACAACTGGAGCTATATTGAAATAACAGATTTATATCCAAAATATGATTTTTTTATAAAAAATTCTAAAAATGAAAGTTTAAATAATGATAGAATTAAACAAAAAAATAATAAAATTTTTATTATTGACAACCGTTCAGATTCTTACACGATAGCCTATAATTACTCAATACTTCAACCAACATTTTCAATTGAAAACAATTCAAAATTTAACACCTCTAAACCATCTATTAATATTAATTACTCTGAATCGGTTGAAATCGTTGAAGCTAAACTAAATAATAATTTTGTAAACTTATCTACTATTGATAATAAAAGTTTTATTTTTAAATCTAACAAAGACTTATTTAATGGTTTATATAATTTATCTGTTACCGTTAAAGATCTTGAAGGAAATTTTCTAACTTCAGTTATTAGTTTTGATGTACATTCAAATTTTTTAAATGCGTCTAAATCAAATAAGGATAAAAAAATATCATCTTCATATGATTTAACTTTGTTAGTTGTTTTGATAGTTATTTTTGCTGTAATAGTATTTATTGTTTTCAAAAAATTTTGGAAAAAACAAAAATAATTTTTTTTAAAAACTACAAAAATCTATATATATTTAAAAACCAATTATTTTTTTAATTATAGTTGGATGGGATTGTATTTCGATTATGTATGATAAAAAATATTTTTATTTGAAACGATTTTTTTCCTTGACTGTTTCATTGATTATAATATTTTCAGTTTTATATTATTTTTCTCCTAATGTTATGAGTTTAGATGAGGCTCATCTTTATTTTGGTTATGTTTATTTTGAAAATAACACTGCCGTACCTGTTGGTACAACTGTTACTTTAACTGATTTAAATAATTCTAATTACATAACTGCTGATACCTCGTTAAGCTCTGGTTATTATCAAGCTCACGTTAATGAGATTACGGGTAGTGAAGTTGGACATATTATTGTTGTAAATTGTACACTTAATGGTGAGTCTGGTTCTAATTCTAGTGCTATTAATATTTCAGGTGGTGGTGGTCAACAGGTTGATGTTCATATGGCTGCTCCTGCTGATTTGTCTATTAGTGTTACGCCGAGCAGTTGGAGTCAGGGTAGTATATGGGTTGGTAGTTCTAATGAGACGTCTGGTAGTTATTTTAATTTGTCTAATTCAGGTAATACTAATATTGATGTTTTTGTAAAAGCTGATAATGCTACTAATTCTACTACTGGTTTAACTTGGACTTTAAGTGATATTGTTGGTCATGATGCTTTTTCTTTGAGGTATTATAAGAATGGTGGTAGTCAGTGGAAAAATATTAGTTATTCGTATAATTATTCTGATCCTTTTGTTAGTAGTCTGGATTCGGGGAGTTTTCAGACTTTTGATTTGAAGGTTATTATGGCTACTTCTACAACGGATAGTGATCCTTTGGATTTTGATATTACTTTTAAATCTGTTGCGTCTTCTTGATTTTTTTTGTTATTTTTTCAAGTTTTGTATTATTACATTAGAACACTTTTTACAGAATATATTTATATACTATAATTAAGAAAGTATAACTTAGGTAGTGAGTGTTAGAAAAAAAACCAAAAAACCTAATAAAAAAAGTGGTCGAGCGGAGATGAAAAACATAACACTAAGAAACAATAAATTACTATTCGCAGTAATCCTACTCATATTACTTATCATCATAATAGAATACTCTCCGTTAACCTCAGCAGAGGACAATACTAAAACTGAAAATAACATAATACCAATCATAAAATGCAATAAAGACCAAGCTGAAGTAAACGAAACCATAGTATTTGACGCATCACAAAGTTACATTAATAATGGAACAATAACAAAATATCTTTGGCATTTTGGAGATGGCTCCTCCTTATCTAGCAATAAAATCACAAACCACAAATACGGTGAAGCTGGAAAATACACTGTGATTCTAAGCATATATGATAGTAATAACAATTATAATTACATTCAGAAAACCATTCATATTCAAGAAGCCGGCCTTTTAGAAGAATCTGAACAAAACGAAGGAAGTTTTTTTCAAATAGGAAACATAATTAATTTTATTGAACAAAATCCAATGCTACCATTTCTATTATTTTTATTAATATTAATTGTTATAGTATTAGCTATAATCAAAAGAAAACATAAAAACAAATCAAAAAATAAACAATCATCTGAAGAATTTTCATCAAAAAATGAAGGAGTATATAAAATCGAAAATTTCAACAATATTGTTAAACCCAAAGTTAAAAGAGAAGATGGCTTGGAGATAAAAACTAATGTTAAACCTACAACAGCTGATTTTAAACAAGATGAAAAAGAAAAAATTGATGTTTTTAAATCTTCAAAAAAGGAAAATATAAAACAAAATAGAGAAAAAATTAATGATTTTGATTCAACAGAATCATTTGATAAAATAAACAAAGAATCTAAAAACTTTAATTCAACAGAAACTGAGTTTGAGAAAGTAGAAGATTCTAAAACAAAAATAAGAGATAGGATTGGAACAAGTGGTTTGATGAAACAATTTGAATTTAGTAGTTTAACAGATGATGAAAATGATGATCTCAAAATGAAATCTGTTGAAAAAGATAAAAAAATTGAAGGAAACAATTTAAAAGAAAACTCAAAAAATTCTAAAACAAAAAATGCTCATAATGTACATTCAAATTCTCAGCATAGAAGACTTAAAACAAGAAGACCTCTGAAAGGTAAAGTTAGTGTTAATCAAAAGGATGAGAATGAATCCACTGAAAACAAGTCTGATGACATTGTTGATTCAAAGGTTGATAGTAAGAGTTCATCAAATAAATCAAAAATTGTTAGTCGTGTCGAAAAGAAAGGTTTTGAAGCTAAAAAATCAGGTGGTATTAAGAAGAAATCTATGCATCATAGTATTCGTTCTAAGAGATTGAATGTTAAAAAAAGGAAGAGTAGATCTTCTGAGAAGTCTTCTTTGAGTCATAGAAAACATCGTAGTCATGTTTCTAGAAAAAATAGGTTGAAGCATGCTGGTGTTTCTTGCTAATTTTTTTTTGTTATTTTTTCATTTATTATTTTATTAAACATGCAAATTTTAATTTTACATACTTG
>CAYMOC010000012.1:25777-31677 GCA_964391965.1 uncultured Thermoplasmatales archaeon
TTTTTTCATTTTGGTTTTTTAACGGGATATTTTTAAATAACTTTATTGTCACAGAGTATCATGATATTAGTTAACATAATACTTGCTGATGAGAAAAAATCACGTTCTTATCAGAAACTGGATGGAAAGTAAAAAATGAAAGGGAAGAAAACAACTAATAGAATGATATTGCTATTTAGCTTATTAATTCTAATCTTTTTTAATTTAGTCTTTCCTATACATGTTTCATCAGCAGATAACGTATACGTTGAATTTACCGCCGGTAATCAATATCCTCCAAATGAACCAGAATTAGTTGATCCATCTCCTTCAGGTACAACTATCAGCTCAGAAAATTCAGCAACTCTATCGGTATGGGTTACAGATGATGATGGAAACAATGTAAACGTTAGTTTCTACAGTAGTTCACATGTTTTATTACACACAAATACTCAAGTAGCAAATGATAGCACCACAAGTTACACCTGGTCAGATTTAGTCTCAGGTACAACTTATAGCTGGTATGTAAAAGTTAATGACACAATATATGAAAACACATCAGACACTTGGAGTTTCAAAACAAAAGAAGCAACCAATAATAACCCGCCGCCAGATGATCCGCCAGATGACGAACCAATACTATATCCACCCGTAGCAAATATTTCAGCACCAAAACAGGCCAATATCTCAGAAAAAGTATTTTTTATTGGAAACAAAAGCACTGATCCTGATGGAATTATAGTAGAATATAAATGGGATTTTGATAATGATGGTGAAACAGATTACACAACAGAAAATGTAAATTATACTTTCAACACAACAGGCATCCATAACGTAACTTTAACTGTAGAAGATGATAGTGGACTTTTAGATTCTATTACTCATCAAATAAAAATCGTTCAATATCCAATAGCAAAAATAAATACAACCTGGGGAAACACTGGATTCATAGATGATACTAAACAACAAAAACTAAGATTCTGTGCAAATGAAAGCTATGATCCAGATGGAACAATAACAGGGTATAGATGGGATTTCAATATACATGATAACAAATCATGGGATACTGAATGGTTAAACTCAACAGTTAATCATTTTGTCTGGAATTACTCAAAAACAGGCAACTACACAATCAAACTACAAGTAAAAGATAATGATAATCTAACATCAATAGATTTTTTCAATATAACTATTTTAAACACATCAAAAGAACTACCGGTGCCAATAATTAATACAACAGCAATAGCTTATTTAGGAGAAAAAATATTTTTTAATTCATCAGAAAGCTATGATCCAGATGGAACAATAACAAGATACACTTGGTATTTCGGTGACGGAAACATATCATATGAACAAAACCCTACCCATATCTATAACAAAACAGGAATCTATCTAGTTATTCTAGAGGCGACTGATGGTGATAATCTTACAAATGCAGAAATAACATGGATAAACATAATAGAAAAACCACAAAACATTACAACAGATAAACCAAAAGAAAAATATAATGCACCATTTACATTAATCATAGCAATATTATCTGGAATTGCCGCAGCAACATTAATTATTATCTTCATACTAACTAAAAACAAAAAACCTTTAAAAAACCCTAAAAAAACAGAAAGCGATATTGAGAAACAAAAAACCTCTAAAAAAACTAAAGATAAAAAAGAAACTAAAAAAGAAAACACCTCAAAACATAACATAAAAGAAATTACAAAAATACAAGGCTTGGGTTCTTCAATCGTGATAAAATTAGAAAAAGCAGGAATAAACAATCTTGAAGAATTAAATGAATTAACTGATGAAGAACTTAAAAAAATAGATGGAATCGGAGAAAAAACCTGTAAAATAATTAGGGAAAATCTCCCAAAAATAATAAAAAAATAAATAAAACTTTATTTTTTTTTCTTCTCAAAAATCTATTTTTTACCCGCATATTCACCTGCACAAAAACTATAATAACTAATTTTTTGATAATCAACATAATACTCATTCATAGGAGGGATGAATCAATCGATGGGATGCGATAGATTAAATAAAATAAAAAATCTCCAAAAATAAAAAAATACGTTTATAAAAACACGGGCGGGTATGAAGCAATAAAAGACAATAAAAAATACATTTTTTGTTGGTATAGTGATAATGTTAATGTTTGTAGCCTCAACACCATTGTTTTTAAATAATTCATGGGCTGCAACAGACACCGTTTACGTTGATTTTACACCAAGGGGAAATGAATCAATAGATGCATATGGATATAATGATTTTGGATTTATATACTCTGGTGAAACAGAAAGTTCTGGTTATGTTTATACTGCTGAAAATAATGGAACTTCACAGTTATCAAGTGTGACAGTTGAGTGTACGGCTAATTCTGGAGGTTTGACAGCTGTTGATGACAGTCCGGGTAACAATCAGTTTTCAATTAAGGTCGATGACAGTGGTGCAGATTGTACTTGGTCTGGTATTTCAGCCGGTGCGGTAGAAATAGAAACTAATCTAGATCCTACATCTACCGAAACTTTTGCAATACAAATAGAGCTTGGCACTCTTTCTTCAGGGAGTCCGGCTGCAGAAAATTGTACTCTTACAGTCACAGGCACTGACTGAACAAATAATATATTTCTTTTTTTTCTAATTTTCTAGCAGGTTAAATTTATTAATCAATTATACATTTTTTATTATTAGGATGGGTCAATTTACTTTCAAAAAATCAAAGAAAATATTATTACTATTTATAATAGTTTTAATCCTATCTGTTAATTTTTCTATAACGGCTTCTTCAAAAGGTATAAGTGTTTCTCCTTCGAGATTATATATTAAAATAAATGATTTTAAAAATGAAAGTGTAACTTATTCTATTAGTGTTTATAATCCAAATAAATATCCTATTAATGTTGTTACTAAAATTAAGCATGCTGATCAAGGTAGCCTGCTAGAAGATTATTCAGATATTCCAGATCTTTCTTGGGTTATAACTGCGCCATCTAATTTTTCTATTCCTGCAAAAAAATCTAAATCTTTTGAAGTGATTGTTGATATTCCTGAAAAGGAACGGTCAAAATATTTTAATGATAAATGGGAGGTTTGGGTTACTTCATCTTCTTATGGCAGTTCAGATGGTGGTATGGTAAATCTTGAAACCGCTCTTAATACAAGGATTTTGATTACTATGCCTGATGGTTCTCCTGAGCCTGTTAGATCTGGTTCAATTAATGTTTTTATTGCTTTTGCCTTGATATCTGGTTTGATTTCTGCTGTTGTTTTGTTTTTTTATCTTAGAAACAAATCTTGATTTCTAAATTTTTTTTATTTATTTTTATATTGTGAATCATATTTGAATCATTTATGTTTAATATTTTTAGTTTTTTTAACTCAATTAAATTTTTTTTATATCTTACAAATTAACCATATTTAGTAAATATTATTAAGTTCATATTTGATTCATATATGAATCATATATCAAGTATCATATTGGTAATGCGCTGAAGAAATATTGGGTGATTCACATATGAATCACTTTAGAATAGAAAATAATTGCATAAAATAAAACTAAATCTATTTTCATAAGATTCAATTAATTTAGAAATCTTTTTAAAAAGATGAATCATATATGAATCACTTATGGGAAAAAACTCTAGAGTTCCAGTTGGTTTTCCACCAATAATCCGAAAAATAATAAAAAAACAAGTAGGAACTCTAGGAAACTCCGAATCAGAAGTAGTAAAAAACATAGTTTTAATCTATTTTACAGAAAGAGGCATCTTAAAAACCTGGGAAGCAAATGATAAAAACAAGAAAAAAAAGGAGGGGAAAAAATGAAAAAACAATCCCTCAATATAACTTTCTTATCATTGCTTCTTACAGTTCTACTAATATCAAATTTTATCATATTTAACTCAAATGCACAATCACCAGTTGGTGAAATTCTAATTGTTGATGATGGTGGTGAGGGAGATTTTACAAGCATACAATCAGCAATAGATAATGCATCCAACGGAGATAAAATCCAAATTAAAAATGGAGTATACTATGAAAATAATATTGTAATTACCAAAAAAATAATAATTGAAGGAGAAAATCAAGATAATACAATAATTGACTGTAATGAAAAACAGGGTTTTATTATAGGAACTTGTTGTGTCGAACTATCTAACTTGAAACTGATAAATACTGCCGAGTTTGCTATTAGAATTTTAGACGGTAATGATAACTGTGAAATAAAGAATACAAAAATCTCTAACGCTAAAAATACTGGCATCTGGATACAAGGTTCAGAAACACTCATTTCTGAATGTACAATAAAAGGAATAAATCAGGGGATTGGAATAAAACTAAGAAAATCAAACACCGTTATTGATCAAACTACCGTACACGCTTTTGATTCAGGTGTACTGATTCTTTTAAATTCAAACAATCATCAGATTAAAAATAGTGTTTTCTTTGATACAGAAAAAGCCTTAGAAATAAGAATTAACTCAAATGATAATGTAGTTAAAAATTGTGATATTTCTTACAACACTTATGGTGTTTATATATGGGATGATTCAAAAAATAATCAGATTTATGCTAATAACTTCTGGAAAAACACTGTAAATGCTTATTCTGAAACTGTAAATATTTGGAATAATGAAACTCTTGGTAATTATTGGGATGATTATGAAGGACAATCCGATGATAGCAGTATAATTGGAAATTCTTCATATATAATAAACAATAATAACAAAGATAATAAACCTTTATTACGGCCTGTTTCCTCAAATGTTTTAAGAAAACCAGTTAGTGTCCGAGTAACTTCTTTTAGAAATGATGATACACCAAGTTTTACCTGGCTTCCATCATTATACAGTAAAGAAATCGATGGTTACAATGTAAGGATTGATAACAACCCAGAAATTTTTATAGGTAATCTAACAACATGGACTTCACCAAATTCTGTTAACAATGGAATCCATACTTTTTATGTAAAAACAATCGCTGAGGATAATTCAAGTAGTGATTATGCAACTGTTACCTTTGTTGTTGATACAACAACAAATGATTCAGATGGAGACGGTTGGACTGATGAAGAAGAACAAAAATATGGAACAGATCCATATGACTCTGATAACTATCCACTTGATACAGATGATGATAAAATCCCTGATAAAATAGATTCAGATGATGATAATGATGGATACCCTGATTCTATGGAGGAATCATATAATACAAACCCTAAAGACAAGAATAGTTTCCCTGATGATTCTGATGGAGATAAAACTCCAAATAATGCCTCCTCGGATGGACTGTACCCCGGTGATTCAGATGATGACAACGATGGTTTAAATGATATATTAGAAGAAAAAATTGGTTCAAATCCCTATAACTCTAATGATGCTAAAAAAATATACATCAAAGGAGAAGAATACTATCTTGTTGATATAAACCAAAACAAAATCTATGATATACTATTGAATCCTCAAAACGAAAAAACTTATGATGTAGATCAAAAAAACACAAATTATCTAATAGATATAAACGGCGATGGCAGCTGGGAATATATCTATCAAACAGGAAACGATGAAATACAAGCCTATAGACAAAATATTGATTACAAACTAATAATAGTAATAGCTGTTATTGTAACTATTATAACAGCTTTATTTTTAAGATACTATATAGTTACTAATAAGAAAGAAAAAACTGTTAGTAAAAACAAAAAAACTCTGACAAAAAAAACTCTTGTAGATAACATGGAATTAACTGAAGATAGACTTCAAACAGTAAATATTACAAAGAATCTCTTATATGATATGCAGAAAACTGTTAGTAGATATGTTGAACAACTCGATGAAATCGAGAAACAAATAAAAAAATCTGAAACAAATAATGATGATGAAGAAAAAAATCAGATATCTGTAAAACAAAAAACAAAAGAT
>CAYMOC010000013.1:0-29079 GCA_964391965.1 uncultured Thermoplasmatales archaeon
AAAACTGCTAAATCTGAATAAGCATCAGAACCCATCAATTCACCAGGATAGCTATCACCATTTGAAAAAGTTATTACAATATCAGAAACATCAGAAACAACATGGTTATTAGTAATTATTACATATTCACCATCAAATTCATATATAAACCCAGAGCCCTGTACTTCAGTTTCAATTTCATCAAAAAAAGTTTGATATGAAGCAATAGCTGAAATTACAACAATTGAATCTTTAACTTCATCATATATGCTAGACAGTGATGACTCATTAAAGTAATAAGAATAATTTGTAAAATTTTTTTTAACAGAATTTTCTTCTCTTAAGGATTGATATTCTAAATCATTAATTTGACTTTCTAAATCACTTGTTTCTGATTCTAAAACTCCATATACAAAAGAGCTGCCGATAGAAAAACCTAAAACAAAGATAATTGCTATAACCGCCAAGATAAAGAACTTTTTTTTGAAATTTATTTTTCTTTTTTCGTCATTTTTATACATTATAAACACCAACTATTTTTTACATAAAAAAAATAAAAAATTATATTATTATTGATAATAAAATAACTAAATAGAGAAGATCTATTTTTGTATCACTTCTTTTTTCATATTATATATAATAAACTATAGTAGTAGTTTAAAAAACTTACGATTAATTATTTTTTTAATTTCATCCGATTAAAATTGTTTCTGCAGCAATATAGAACTTTTACATTTTAGATGAAAGGTTTTGATATAAAAATTGTTTTAAATGTAGAATTTATAGATATTTGAAGTTTATAATAACTGGATGTTCATCAATAACATTATTTTTCAAAAAAAAGTAATTTCTGAAAGATGATACAATAAACCAAATTCTTCCAAAAATACTAAATAAAAAAAGCTTCATTGGGCGTTTTAATATATGAGTTGATAGTATTAAGAAAAAAATATTTGTAACTTTGGTTTTGACGCTGTTGATAGTTCTAGCATTTTCTGGTTGTACTGAGAACGACACACAAAAAAACGCAGATAACAACACTACAGATGGTAACAATGAAACAGAAAATGGTAATGAAGAACTCTCTGGCGATGTTGTTGCAACTGTAAATGGTGAAAATATCACATCAGAGGAGGTTGAAGAACTTCAGCAACAAAATTCTCAATATGGCCAACAAATGTCAGAAGAAGACGCACTTGATCAATTAATAGATCAAGAAGTATTATCTCAACATTATCAGCAAGAAGAGTTTATGCCCACCAACGAAGAAGTAGAAGACGAAATAAATGTTACTCTTCAACAAAATAATTGGTCGCAGGAACAATTAGAACAACAACTAGAACAAAGCGGAATGACTTATGAAGATTATTTCCAAAGCGTAGAAGAAGAATTAGCTAGGCAAAATTGTTTAAGCGAAGCTGTAGACGAGTACGGTGTATCTGACGAAGAGGCAGAACAACAAATAAATATGATGCTTCAACAATACAATATGACACTGGAACAATTAGAACAACAACTAGAACAAAGCGGAATGACTTATGAAGATTATTTAGACCAAATGAAACAGCAAATCGTTCAACCAGATTTAACTGATGATCTTAGAGAAGAAGCAGATATCGAATATCTATAAATCAACATAATTCTATATTTTTTTTAAATTCAGAATACACTATTAAACAGTAGTTCCGAAAGTAATTGAAAACAAGAGAAATAAAGGATTTAAATTGGATATAAAAACCTTTTCAACAGGAGAGATTAACTGAAAACAGTGCATCTAACCCTTATAATTAGTAGATTAGAAGAGATTTATTAAAATGACTTTTAAAAATCTCAATCTTTATTAACCATTATTTAATTCTGGCGGATGAAAACTATGATACTCTTGACTATTATTGATACACTTATTTCTATATTATTAAATTTTATTGATTTTGTCAAAGAAATTCTTCTTTCCCCTATAGGATTAGTTATAATCATCCCTGTTATCATTTTTGCTCTCGTCCATATTTTTTATGGTGCCGTAGTTCATAGATTATTAGTTTTCATTGGTGGCGGAATAACAGGGGCAATAATTGGTTCCATAGGTTTTACTTTAGGACCCATTGGTCTCATAATAGGAATTATCTTAGGTTTTATTATTGGCGGTTTTTTAGCAATAGCAATTGAGGTGCTAATTGCTGCAATTTTAGGAGCTGGTTTAGGATTTGCGATTGGTCTTTTAATTTTTCACAGCCCAATTATAGGTTTAATATTGGCAATTATATTTTTTATTATCGTAACAGTTGCTTTCATTTTTCTTTTAGCATTATTTACATCTTTTATTGGATCTCTTATACTTGGCATCACTGCCTTTGTATTCACAGGTAATGTTTATTTAATGCCAATTTTCACAATTTGCTTAACATTAATAGGGACCTTCTTCCAAATGAAATTTATTTATGGTCCTGAAAAACCTGAAAAAGTAGTATGGAAATTTAAACGAAAAGAAAAAAATAGCAAAACGGATTCAAATAAAAAACAAATAAGTACATACTGCAGATATTGTAAAAATAAATCAAATGTTAAAAATAACAAGTGCATATATTGCAAAACAAGAATTGATAAAGTTACTTGCCCAGTATGTAAATATAAAAACAAATATAATGCTTCACATTGTAAAAAATGCGGTTGCACTTTAAATAAAATAAAATGTGATTTTTGCAAAATGGAAAACCCAATAGATTCTTATTTCTGTATATATTGTGGTAGAAAGTTAACAAGGTCTATTTGTAAATCATGTAAATATGTAAATTCGAAAGATGCAGAATTTTGTGAAAATTGCGGTAAAAAAATCAAAAAAACATAAATTATTATTTAATATTTTTATTATTTTCATATAAAACTATATCTCTAAGTTAAACCTTATGTTACATTTTTTAAAAGCATTATAGTTAGTTATTGAACCATAATTAAGGTTAAAATCCACCTTATAGTTGTGTAAAATTTTTACCGTTAACCCCAAAATTTTTTTTTTATCTCGCCTTATTTAAACTAAACATGAGTAGTATCAATTTGTATTATATCAAAAATATCTTTTATTATATGAGATAAAACCAAAAATTTAGTAAAAAATATCATCACTTTTAACATTATTTAAAAGTTTTTACATCAGAAAGATGTACCAATGAATTTATATACATAAACTTGTAAATAAATATAATAAAAAAAATTTGTTCTAAGAAAATAAAATAATCTTGCTTAGAGGTTCTATTTAACACTAAAATAAAGAGGTGATAAGTTGGATTGTACGAAAAAATTAAACAGGATCTTTTAAAACTTTATTCTTCTATTCCTAATTTTAATTGCGTGCATTGTCATCAATGCAGTGGCCCGATTATTTGGTCTAAACCAGAAGATCTGCTTATAAACGATTTTTTAAGAGAAAAAAATATTAAAAGAATCACATGGACAAATGAAGAATTTGAATTAAACAATATGAGATGCCCATATCTAGTGAATCATAGATGTTTGATTTATCCGGTTAGACCGATTGTTTGTAGACTTCAGGGAAATATTCCTGAGCTTAAATGTTGGATGAATGCTAACAATAAATTTATCTCCAAAAAAAAGCTATTGGATATAAAAAAAGATTTGACTAAATTGATATATTTATCGGATGGATTTAAAACGGTTTATAGTACTCGTAGGTTAGAATAATGAAAGGAGTGAATACGAAAGTAAAAATTGGTGTGGATGAGTTCTGTCTTCATTGTATGGAATGGAGAGAATTTGATGAAGAAGGCAGATGTAGAGTCTGTAAACATATAATTCATAAAGAAAGTAAAACATCTGAAAGCGAAGGGTACAATAGACATGAATCCTACGATAGTTCAGATAGTGACTATGATTCCTAAAAAAATTTTGATTTTATAAGAATCATTATAAAAATATAATTTGTTATTCTAGGTTATATATGAAAATAGTTTCAGTATCCGCAACACCTATGGATCTAAGATTAAAAGAGCCTTTTAGTATTGCTAATGAAACAGTTGATGTTGGGGAAAATGTTTTTTTAAAAATTGAAACCGATGAAGGAATTATAGGCTGGGGTTGTGCTACTCCTGATAGTGTTACTTTTGAAACAAAGGATACTGTTGTTGATTGTTTTAATAGAATTGTTAAAGATGAACTTTTAGGTAAGGATCCTTTGAAAATCACTTTTATTAATGAAGTTATTGAGGAAAAAGTAAAAGGTAATCCTTCTCTTAAAGCAGGTATTAATATTGCGTTGTATGATCTTATAGGAAAAAAAGCAGATATGCCGCTTTATAAGTTCCTTGGTGGGTATAAGGATCGTATTGAAACCTCTGTTACTATTGGTTTGAATCCTGTTGATATAATGGTTGATAGAGCTAAAAGTTTGGTTTCTCAAGGTTTTAAATGTCTTAAAGTTAAATGTGGTATGGATGCCGATCAGGATATTCAAGCTGTTCTTGCGATTAGAAACGAAGTTGGTTCTGACGTTAAAATCCGTTTGGATGCAAATGAAGGATATACTTTAGAAAAAGCTTTACATGTAATTGAAACCCTTGAAAAACTTGGGGCAGATATAGAAATGCTTGAACAGCCTACACCTGCAAGATATCTGTATGCTCTTAAAGAAGTAACTGCTCAATGCGCTGTTCCAATTATGGCTGATGAAACCGCGCTTACTCTTAGAGATAGCCTTAAAGCAGTTAAAATGGAGATAGCTGATATGATAAACATCAAACTTATGAAAATAGGTGGTATCACAAATGCTATCAAAGCTAATACCTTTGCTGAAATCGCTGAAATACCTGTGATGTCTGGATGTATGAATGAATCGATGGCGGCAATGGCTGCTAGTGTTCATTTTGCTTGTGCTTTTAAAAACGTTGAATATGCAGATCTTGATTCAGCATTAGATTTCGAAGAAGACATAGTCAAAGGCGGAGCATATTATGAAAATGGTTTTGTTATACCTTCAGATAAACCTGGTTTAGGAATAGAAGTAGACCTATGAAACAAGAATATGAAGAAATATTTAGAGATATTCCAGCATATAGTCGTTTTTTAAAAGTAGATGAAATAGATAGTTTAACCAATGAAATCAAAAAACTACCAGATGTAAAACATAAAACAATAGGCGAGGCGATCAACCATGAACCTTTAGAAGTAATAGAAATAGGAAATGGTGATAAAACCGCGTTGATAACAGGTGTACCTCATAGTGATGAACCCCTGGGAAGCCTCGTGATAACATTTTTTGCTAGATGGCTAGCAAAACATCCAGAAAAAAACTATTTCGGCTGGAAATGGCTATTTATACCAATACTTGAAAGAAGAGGAATGAGGCTAAACGAAGGATGGTTTAACATGTCTCATTCATTTGCAGAAATGGCAAAATCTAATTTCAGAGAACCCACTGAAGATCAATACGAATGGACATTTCCCATAGAATACAACCAATACAAATGGCACAAATCAAGACCCGAAACACTTGCAGTAAAAAAAATATTAGAAGACGAAAAACCAGATCTACTCTGTAACCTACACCACTCAGGTTTTACAAATGCTTACTACTATCTCAGCGAGGATCTACCAGAAGCCTATGAATATCTAAAAAAACTATCGAAAAACTGCAGAATGCCCTTATCTGATTCATCACCAGATGTACCATTTGGTAAAATGTTTCAACCAGGATTCTATCAGATGTATGGACTTAAAGACTACCTTGATTACTACCAGGAAAAAAACCCTACAGCTTTAACAACAATAAAAAGAGGAGCCTGTAGCGATGAATGGTATAAACAAAAAATAGGGGGATTCAGTTTCAACTGCGAAGTACCATTATATCTTTCAGCTAAACTACAAGACAAAAAAACATCAGATAAAAACAAAAAAGAAATGATAACTGAACGGTACCGAAGAAAAAAAAGAAGAGTTAAATACTCAATAAAATTCATAAATCTCCTAGAAGATTTCTCAGATCAAGCTGACCCTGTTTTATTAGATGCAGCAGAAAAACATCTTAACAACGCTCAGAACTCTCTTGATCATGATAAAAAACTACTTGAAAAAGCAGAGGAAAAACCTGCAGCCAACTCTGAAGTATTCGAAAACGAAGTACTAAATGATATATTCGACTTGTTTTTTTTGGGTCAAATCTGGCGGGTAGCTGAAAGCATCTGTATCAAAGGAGGATATCCAAATATTTGTCAGCTGATGGGAACCGCTGACATTGAAATAAGGACCATGGGGAAAAACGTTCAGGAAAAAGGCGGGTTTTATCAACTACCTATTAGTAACTCAGTGAAAATGCAGATTGGAAGCATACTTCATATCGCCGATGTTTTAAAAAACAAATAAAAAAAAAATTAGACTGTTAGCTTTTTTCTTCAAATGTGGACCATGAATCATCTTTTAGAATACAAAAACCGGTTGTGTACTGTTTAATTATTTTTATTAAGTCATCTCTTAGATGATAAGGGATAGAATACAGATCGCACATATTCTTGCCTACATGGATTTTTTCAACATGATTAACTGGTTTAAAACTAGAAAAAAAATTTTTATTGTTTATTAGATAAAATGAATGATTTTTTTCATCTTCATCTAAACGAAGATTCTTAGAATCAATCTTTTCAAGAAAACTTTCAACATCATTGTTTTTAAAATTCATAACACTTGGTTCTGCTTTATTGGCATGTAAATACAATAAAACACCCATACATTTAGAACATACACCACAGGGAATGATTTCTTTGTTTTCAAAATGACATGAATGACATGAACGCTGCACTCTTGCTAGTTCAGGGTATCGTTTCACAAGCATCCTTTCAACTACAAGTCCGGTTATGTTTCTTACAGCCGACCATTGATAAAGACCGGGTATTCTTTTTTCATACCATTTGTTCATAAGAGTATCAAAATCCTGATGTTGATCAAAAATACCATAATAGTGTTTTATTCCTAAATACTTGGGCGGGGTTCTAAAATCATCAAATTCTGATCCAATTAAAAGATTACCAATTTTTTTTGATGCAAATAAGGGTAGTAAACTGTAAACATAAAATGGAAAAATACAAAGCCTTATTGGATAAGTATCAGCCCAGATTTTTCTATGATCCGATCTTATAAAATCAAGGTTATCAAGCATGAAAACATAAAAACGATCGATATTAGTCCAAACACGTTTTGTTTTATCATCATTTTTTTTATGGTAACGGTAAGCTGTTAGTGCGGTTCGCCAATGACCTCCGCTTTCATTTATATAGTAAGGATAAGTTTTACATCCTATTTCGTTAAGAAGTCCATATGTTAGAAGACTTTCTTTCCCTCCACTAGATAGAATACCACAACTGCGTTTGTCAACATTTTTAACAATAAATTGATCATCACAAACACTGTTTGGTTCTATAACTGCTTCAGGTTCAGCATCATTTGGTTTAACAAGTTTAAGATCTGGATGAAAATCTGGTTTTATGTAATCTGCTCTTCTTTTAAGGATTTTATTTACAAAAATGTCTCTACTGAAAATTTGGTTTAAAGAGTTTAATATTTTTTTATCAGAAGTACTTATTGGATAATCAAGTTTTATTTTTTTTGTAAATAAACCATAGTTTAACAAAGGCATTGTAAAAGCTAGTCTAAGAATCGGTAGATAATCTTTGGTTATTGGTTTTTCATATTTTAAAAAAATTTCAAAACTTTTTTGATCCTTATTTTGTTTATCCAAAGTAACCAGTGTTTTTACTGTTTTGTTTTCAATTTTTGGTTCTGAAACAGTTATGGAATCAAAAAAGATCAGGCCAGATTTTTTATCTGGCATCTATTGCCTCCAAAGCATCAACAATTTCTGAGACTCCATCATGTATTGGTTCAACAACAGGAACATTGAATTCTTTTTTTAGTTTTTCTTTAGAAATTTTTATATCAGAATCATTCATTTTTTCTCGGTTGACTCCTATTCCGATTAGTGGTTTCTCTGTTAGTAGTTCAGCGATTTTTACAACACGCTTTGGATCAGGCATTGGGAAACCTGGGAATCCGTCAAGATTTGGGCGTTTAGGAGCATCCACTAGAATAAATGCATCAATTCTTGCTGCTGCTAGTATTTCAAAACCACCTGGGAAAAATGGATGAACCAGACTTCCTTGTCCTTCTATTATCATAAAATCTGGTTTCAAATCAGTCCATGAATCGATTACTGCTCCTTCAATACCACCTGACACGAAATCATTAATCATTGCATCAAGTACGATTCCATGTGGCCATCCCTGAATCCATCCTGTTTGACCCGTGTATATCATATCAGTTTTTCTATTCCGTCTTTTGAGTTCTTCGTTTATCATAACAGCTATTGTTCTTTTACCGATCGCTGAATCTGTTCCAATGATCGCTACTCTTTTTGATTTAACCTTGTTTATTTCACCAGTGTAAAATCTTTTATGATCACGATAGATTTTTCTTACATCAATAATTTTACATTTGTTTTTTTTAGCTATTTTTGAAAAAACAGGGTTATCTGATATGAAATCATGTAAACCTGAGACTATATCCAGTCCTTTATTTAATGCCCAGATTACAGCTTTATCATAACCCTTGGGTAGTACTCCTCCTTCAGATATTGCTCCTACTATGAATGTGTCTGCTTTTGAGTTTTCAAAAGCTTTTCCTAAATCATTGTAAAGAGGAATATTTCTTTTGATTCCATCAAGGATCTCGCCTGCATCACCTTCTGGTGTTGTACTATCTACCACGCATTCAACTTTGAATCTACGGCTGTATCTTATAAGCCCATGAGCAGTTTTTCCATCTGCACAGTTAAAAAGCCGGTCAACATATACAATCGCTCTTTTTTTAATCATTTATTCATCCCAAAAAAAAATTTAAAAAAAGCTTTTTTATTTTCTACCTGTTAAAACAATCACATATCTATCAGTAGGTAATGATTCCTTGTTATGTTTGTCAAGTAGAGCAATTAGACCTGCTGTTGAAGCAGGAAGTACGCTTAATCCTTCTTTTTCACGTAGGATTTTAGAGAAATACAACATGTTTTTATCACTAGCATAACCACCCCATCCACCAGTTACACGTATAGCTTCAAGAGCATAATCTCCATCGATTGAACGCCAGTTAATTAATGGTTCATTTACACTGGTTTCATGTATTTTTTCTGGTTTTAGATCTTCACAGGTTGAAGTATTTTTCAAAAAAGCTTGAATAATTGGGTTTTTTCCATAAGATGAACCTGCCACAATTTTTGGAATCCTTGATGTTTTTCCACGACGGTATAGACTTACAAATCCTTTATAGATTCCTGCTAATGTGGTACCATTTGATACAGGCATAGCGATAACTGCTGGTGCATCACGTAGTTCATCATAGATTTCATATGCTATCTCTCCATAGGCCTGAAGTTGAATCATGGTGTTATCTCCGCCTGCATTAGCATCATAATATTCTTTTTGATCTGCTTCTTCTTGAGAGACTTTTACAGCGTTTTCGTAATCGCCAACAACACGGGTTATATTTGCAGCATTCATCTCTATTTCTTTTATACGATTGGTATGATATTTTTCAGGGATAAAAATCTCACAGTTGATACCCGCTAAAGATGCTGCAAAAGAAATCGCTGCTCCATAGTTTCCACAAGTAGCAACTGTAACCGTATCATAACCACGACGAAGAGCATCCATAACTTGTGCAAAAGCAATACGATCCTTTTGAGTACCAGTTGGAGTAGTGCCTTCAAATTTTAAAAAAATTTGTCTAAGACCATATTCACGTTCGATGTTTCTAGCTCGGGTTAGATTAGTATCACCTATTTCTGAATCAATGATATCTTCGAAAGCCTCAAGTCTTTCTTCAAGAGAACGGTTTTTATCAGCAGCTACCTGTTTTTGAATATCAAGCTCTGGAGCTATCAGAGGAAACTGAGAACTGGCGCCATCTAAAAGAGAAAAATTTCCATTAGAAGAATTACTGTTTCCATTTAAACTGAAAACCTGCGTAGATTTTTTTTCAGTCTGTTGATCATCAGACATAGTGCTTTCACAAATTATATTATTAGTAGTTTAACCATATTTTTGGTATTTAAAAATATCGTAAAAATCATGGGTTTTTACAGGTTATTTTTTAAAAAATGACTTATATATGTCAATTTTTTTGTTTTGTAAAAACAAGTGGATATACGATATCGCTTGTACAACATGGTAGCCAGACAGCTAAAAACAAAAACACAACGATAACAATAAGTTGTAAAAATGTTAAAGATGCCCCTACTGCCATGATTACATGAAAAAGTGAAGCCCATGTACTTATGAGGACATGTCCTGCATGAGGTATTTTGGTTGTACCATTCCAATAACCTACTATTATTCCAACAAAAGCAGGTATGTTTGTAATAAGTGGTTTATCTATAAAACCAATATGAGGTTCTGAATGAGGTAGATTTAATAGCTGTTCCCCAAGGTATGGTATTATTGAATCACTTAATGTAGCGATTCCTATTGCACCGGTGTAACCTATGAGTATAGCCCAGAGTATGTTTTTATTCTGATATTTAACCCATAAAGTAGTTGTAACTATTGCACTAAAAAACACATGGGCTGGATGTAGTATAAAAAAGACGTCTTTTGAATAAGTATTTACAGCATCTAAATAATTTCCTTCCACAATAAGAATCATAAAAATTATTCCCAGTAGTGCTCCGAGGAATGTGAAAGGAGCATGGTGTTTTAGTTCATTTAAAACTCTATTGAAAATTTCACCCATTTAAAAAAAACATGATGTTATTAACATATTTATAATTTATTATTAACTTTTATGGTCAAGTATATAAGTATGTTATTAATTTATACTAAATTATGAGCATAATAAGTGTTTCATTAAATGATGTAATACTTAATGAAATACAAAAAATCCAAAAAGAACAAGGCTACTCAGGACGATCAGAAGTAATACGCGCCGGTATAAGAAACCTAATATCTGAATCCAAAGAAACAGAAAAAATAACAGGAGACATAAATTCAATATTAATCCTAATTCATAAACATGAAGCAGAAGATACAGTATCAAAAATAAAACATGATTTCAAAGACATAACAAAAACACAAATACATAGTCATCTAGAACAAGAAAAATGCTTAGAAATATTTGTTCTACAAGGAAAAGCAGAGAGAATAAAAGAAATGAATCGTCTTTTCAAAACTAATAAAAAAATGGATATAGTAAAACTGATAATACCATAAAAAAAAGGGTCTGGGAAAAACACTGAATCTTCTCAGTCTATCCCCCAGAAACAAATCGTTTCGATTTGGCCCTGAAAAAGACAAAACATTTTTAGGATATTACCTTCCAGACCCACTAACAAATCAAAATATTTTAAAAAAATTTAAAATTTTCGCCAAAAAAAAATTTATAGTCCACTAAAAAGAATTTTTATAAGTAAAGTAACAATCAAAGTTACTATTCCAAAAGCTACAAGTTTCAAACCTGAAAGAATAATATTTTCCCTAGAAATCTTTCCAACATACAAACCAAGGATAAAAAATAAAATCAATGAAACAGCTGCAGAAGCATACAACAAAAGTGTACTATCAAAACTAACAAATAGTCCTAAAAGAAAAGGAGCGACAGGAACTAAACTACCAATGATAGTAGAAACACCATCATAAACACCACAAACACGGACTTCTTTTTCCATACGCTTATCAAGTTCTGTTCCACGTAAACCTTCTTTTTTAAGCATAGCACCCTCTATCTGACGAAGGTTTTTTTCTTTGACGATTTTTTCACCAACAAAAGCACCCAGTATATTAGAAAAACCATTAGCAACGCCACCTCCTATCCCGGCAGCAATAATAATTAATGCCGCAGTATCATTATCACCAAATCCAATAGCAGCACTAGCTCCAATAACAACACCAAGACTAGATAAGACTCCATCTATGAAACCTCGAAGAATATACCTATTTCTTGAATCATTATCAGCCATTAGAACTATTCAAAACTCCTAAAAAACCATAAAGATAACATTCTAAATAAGATTTTTTAAAAAATTTAGATTAATGAAGTGTTTCGAACCCAGTCAAGATCACTAATATATAATTCTCTCATGTCTTTCAGATTATAACGAAGCATAGCCAAACGTTCCAGACCAAGACCCCAGGCTAGAACTGGATGCTTGATTCCAAGTGGTTCAGTTACTTCTGGTCTGAATATTCCACTACCCCCTAGTTCCATCCATTCATTATTCCAGTATACTTCTACTTCCATTGAGGGTTCAGTGTATGGAAAATATCCTGGTCGACAACGTATTTTTTCAAAACCCATACGTTTGTAGAATTCTTTCAGGATTCCAACGAGTTGTCTGAAATTAGCGTTTTCTTCATAAACAATACCCTCAATCTGATAAAACTCTGGAAGATGAGTGGAATCAATTTTTTCTTTACGGAAAACCCGACCCAATGAGAAAACTTTACATGGCGGCTCGGGATGGTTATACAAATAACGAATAGTGTTAACAGTTGTATGAGTACGTAGTAGTGTTCTTTTACCTTCTTTTTTAGAAAAATCATAACCCCAACCAGTGGAACCCGTATCTCCACCGTTTTCATGAACTTTTTTGATTTCTTCTACAAGTTTTTCATCTTTTATATCAAAACTTTTAGGATTTTTACAATAAAGAGTATCCTGCATCTCACGAGCAGGGTGATCCTGAGGAATAAAAAGTACATCCATGTTCCAGAAACATGATTCAACATAGTTACCTGATATCTCCTCAAAACCCATCTCAAGAAAAATTTTTCGTATCTCAGAAATCAAAGAGGTAAGAGGATGAAATTTTCCACCATGTTTCTCAGGTGCGAAAGCTTGAATATCATAAGGACGGATGATTTTATCACGCCAGGTTTCATTTTTTATCACATTTGAAGTGATCTGAGAGATTTCATCCTCGATATCAAAACCTTTTTTAAGAACCTCTTTACCAGAGTCTAGAAGAATAATTTTGCTGCTTATGGATTCTTTTTCAACTATTACATCTTTTCTAGATAAAAGATGATGAGCTTTTTTTGTATCAATATTTGATCCTGGGTTTTCTTTTAAAAACTCAATAATTTCTTCATCATTTGTTTTTTTATCTAAAACCTGTCGACCGGTATCAGTAATCGAAAGAACTGTTTCATTGTTTTCTTTTCTTATATCCGCCCAGTTTTTTCTTTTCAACCAACCAATAGCAATAGAAACCGTTTTTTTACCAACCCTATCAGTTAGTTCATCAATAGTGAGATCACCATCTTCCTCAGAAAGAATCCTTAGAATTTTTTTCTCAGGTAAACCTTCTTTGTAAAAATTTTCTCCTTCTTTTCCTAGTCTAAAAGATTTTTTTATTTTTTCTTCAACTTTAACAAGTTTTTTTGATTGAAGCCAGGAAGAAGCATTCATAACCTCTACTTGTTGGTTAAAATCACCGTTTTCCAAGATTTCTTCTGGTGATGCCTCTCCATTTAGTTTTTTTAAAGTAAGCAGTACTTTTTTTTCGTTATGTGAAAGTTCATCTATAATTTGATCTATATCCATGTTTTCAAAACCTGAAAATAAATAATCATGTATTAAGATATCGATAAAACAGTTTTTTTATCTCTGTTTTTATGGGAAGTTAGATATACTATTTAAATATTTTAGATTCTATCATTTTCTTAAGGGAGAAAAAAATTTATGGAAGGATATTGTCCAAAATGTGGTACTCGTTTGATACCGGGTGCAAAGTTTTGTTCTCGATGCGGTGAAGACATTAGTGAACAAAACATGAAACCAATATTTTCACCTCAGCAAAACCCTCAACCCGTTCAGCCTCAACATATCAACCCTAATCCTAATCAACCAACACCGCCGAACCCTCAACCACCTGCACCACTAACAGGTCAACCAGGTACGCAACAATCCTGGAAACCAGAACTTTGGTATCAAAACTTTTACCGGATAAGAAAAAAAGTAGTAACAGTTGGAAACAAATATTGGTTAGAAGATCAGAACAGTGCAATCATTGGGTTTTGTAAACAGAAACTTTTCAAACTCAAAGAAGACATTAGAATTTATACAAATGAAACCATGGAAGAAGAACTTTTTCGAATTAAACAAGAACAGATAACTGATGCTTGGGGAAATTTTGCAGTAATAGATTCAGCTTCTAATCAAAAAATCGGTTTTGTAAAAAGAAATATACTTTCAGCGTTTGTTAAAGACTCCTGGGAGATATATACAACATCTGGTCAGCTGGTGGGAAAAATCGAGGAAAAATCAACAGGTCATGCCCTGGCTAGGAAATATATGCCAGGTGGAGGCCTTATACCTGAAAAAATGCATATTACGATGAATAATCAACCGATAGCTGATGTCAGTCAAGAATTCAAAATCGTTGGTGACATTTGGACTATGAACTGTTATATGGTTCCTGATAATTTTGATAGACGAGTATTGTTAGCATGTATCCTTTTAATGGGTATGATTGAACGTAGTCACAAATAAAAATACAAAAATATTTTATTTTTTTTTCTTGTTATAATTTTTTATATGAAAAGCTTATTACGTACGCCAGAAAAAAGCTCTACAAAAAGCGTTTTTGGGCCCGTAGCTTAGGCTGGTTAGAGCGCTCGGCTGATAACCGGGAGGCCATGAGTTCAAATCTCATCGGGCCCATTATTATTTTTTTTACCACCAGTATTTTCCGGTTATAAGCCCTATTATTAAATCAAAAATTGAGCCGAAGAAAGGTCTGAGGATTATTCTAATTACGAGTTTTATAACTCCTCCAATAACCTGTAAAAATTTTGGTGTTAATACATTGCATCTGAATATTATTGCAAGTAGTCCATCTCCAGTTAATCCCCATTTGATTAGATTCCAGATTAGTTTTGAAAGTTTTAGTATTATTCCAGATTGTTCCGGTGTTTCTGAGATTGTTTTTTCTGTGTCAAGATTTTTCTTTATTGATGTGTTTTCAAATTCTTGTTTTTGGTAATATCCATTTAATGCACTGTATGCAGGCATTGTTAAAAATAAAAAAGTTGAAAATATTGTAAAATATATTATTTTTTTATTCATCTATATCACCATTTTTTGTATTTTAGTTAGATTCATTAATCTTTTTGTTTGTATAAATGGGGCATGAGCCGCTTTTTGGCTGAGAAGTTTAAAAAACGCCATCGGCTCTCTAATTCAAGAAAAAAGAGATGGTTTGGAAGTTTATTCATCTATATCACCTCTCAGCCAAATTTTTTTATTGAGCGGCTATATAATTATTTGTATTATAGCATATAAATAACTTATGTAACTATAATAACGCTCTCCTTATAAAAAAGTAATAATAATAACAAAGGTGTGATTATTTAATAAATCATACCTTCAAATGAATCAAAAGAAGTATTATCATCTTTAGGAATTCTTTCAACGCGGTATCTAACAGATTGTTTAGGTGTTTCATTCTGTGCATCAGGGTTTCCTACATATTGTTGATTAACATTATTTGAACTATATGTGAAAGGTTTACTTTCAACTTTTTTCTCAACTTTCTTATCAGATTTCTTTTTATTATTAAAAAAATACCAGAGGAAGACAACAGCTGAAACAATAATAATTGCAATTATTAAAACTACAAAGGTAAGTGGTAAACCTTGTGTTTTAATACTTTTTTTACCTTCGCGTACATATTCTTCAATTTCATCATTTGCTGCATCATAGATATAATCCCATTTATCATCACCATCAGTATTGATTAAATAATGATTATCGCCGATCATGTTAACATTGGATTCCTTTCCTGATGCATCATTGTGAAATAGATCATAAACACCATCATTATCATTATCAATTAGATAACCAGATATTTCTTTAGTTATTGGAACAGAATCAACATAAATATTAAAGTAGCTGACGTTTGAATAATTTACACCATCAAATGATTTTACTGATAATATATATTTACCAGGTTCTGACCATTTATGAGAAAATATTGCTTCTTTTTTGCTTGATACATTGTTTATAACATCTTCGTTTCCATCATCCCAGTTGATATGTAAATCTAATAGATCATTATCAGGATCAATTGAGGAAAATGTAAATGCATGTTTTTCGTTTAATTTTATAGATATACTATTAGTTTCTACAGTTGGTTTTTCAGGTTGACGATTAAGGATTTTAATAGTAGTTATAGTTGTGTTGTTTACACCATGAGTGTCAACAACTGTTAATTCTACGTGATATTCTCCGTTGTTTCTACTTGAATATAAATGTGTTGGACTGGTTAGATTACTTTGTTTGCCATCGCCAAAATCCCAGATGTATTCATCGATTCCATGATCATCATCACTATTTGATCCATCAAAAACTATTTCTTCTCCAACATAACACTCTAATGGGGCATCAATAGTAGCTATTGGTGGAAGATTACTTGGTTCTGACATACCACTTATCATATCTGACTTAGATCCATTATTACCAGAGGGATCAACTGCTTCTACTTGGAAGTTATAAGTCTGATAATCTTCTGGAACTATGGCTTGATAAAAATTAGTTGATACATTGGTTAAAAATTCTCCATCCATGTAAATTGTGTAGTGATCAATTCTGTCATTATCTGATGCTTTATACCAGCTGAGATTAAGTTTTCTATCATAAGCATTGTTTACTGTTAACCCTTGTACTTTGGTTGGAGCAATGTCATCGTTTATTGTATGGATTGATACAGTATCTGTATCTTTTAATCCTTCATTATCAGTCACTGTTAATTCAATAAGGTAAGAATCTTCTGAGTTGAAAACATGGACTGGGTTTTCTATATATGATTTTGTTCCATCATCAAAATCCCAGGTATAATTTACAATAGTTCCATCTGTATCGTAGCTTCCTGAACCATTAAATTGTACAGTTTGATTTATGTAGCTATCATATGGTCCGCCAGCATCTGCAACTGGTCTATCATGTGTATAATAATCAAGTAGGGTATAGTTTTTCCAGGTTATATTTTTATCAGATAAAGTAAAGGAAAATGTTTGATCATTATACTGGTAGTGAGAGGCATCTATTGTTATTTGTCCTTCGGAGGTATTAAAAGAATAGAAACCTGAAGCATCTGTTTCAGCATAATAATAGATACTGTTACCATTTTGATTAGACCATGTTATAGTTAAGTCGACATCTGATATTGGGTCTTGGGTGTCATTGTCATTAAAATATCCGCAGATTGTTTGATTTCGATCCGGGCGAGGATCTAAGTAGAAATCCAAGTTTATTATTTGATTCTCTAATCCGGTTACATAGTTAGTTTTTAGAAAATATTGATTTCCGCTGGCATTAACTGTTAAATTTTCTGAAGGTATGTCTATCGAATAGAATCCTGAGGAATCTGGCGTAACTAAATTGGAGCTATCCGATTCATTGGACGAAAACGATACAAAAGATTGTGAAATCGGTTCATTTGTTTCAGAATCTTTGATAAATCCTTCCAATTTACTGTTTATTGGTGGAGCCCCATTAATTAATTCAAAGTTTATAGTTTTAGTTTCATTTTGAGATACATAAAATATATCAAAATATAGAAAATAATTATCTGCTATTACTGTTAAAAAGATAACCAAATCTGACGTGTTTATTGTTAAATTATAATAACCATTTTGATCTGTCGTTGTGGAGTTAAGAAAAACTGGTCCCCATGTGTGATATTCATATATTTTGACTGTAGCATCTGAAATTGGGTTACCCGTATTGTAGTCTGTTACACATCCATTTATTGTTGCTTTTTGGTTATCTTCTTCATCTGCATTTACAGTTAATACTATTAAGTTGGCTAATAATATTAATATTAATGTTATTGTGATTGCGGTTTTTGTTTTGTGTCTCATCCCGACCACCAATTATCGTTATACTCTATTAATGATACTATAAAAACTTATCGCGATATAATTACTAATTGAAAAATATGTCAAAAACAAAATTTAACCTATTAACAATATAATATAATAAATGACAAATAAAATTTATATAGTAAGAACATACCATATAAAAAAAACAAGATATAGGTGAAACAAAATTGAAAAACAAAAAAATCATAATAATTCTATTAACACTAACTTTAATAATACCCTCAATAACCCATCTAGTACAAGCAAACAACGAAGAAAAAAACAATGAAATAAGCCCTTTAACAAACCAAGGACTAATAATAGAAATAAACAGAATAAGAAACCGAGACTTATTAAACAAAATAATGAAACCAGGATTCTCATGGCTAATAAAACCAAATTTTTATTTAGAATTTGATTTCGGAAACGAAATTTATCCAGATGGAAAACCAAACACAGTTTTCAAAACATGGGATACAATAAACAAAGACTTCAGAATCCTAAAAGATGTAGAAGAAGAACTACCTAAAATAAATTTTACAATCAATGTAAAAGAAAAAACCAGTTTTAAAAACAACTTTAAAACAGTAGAGACAATAAAAATAAATTACAGTTTTAAAACAGGAAAATGGAATGGATCAGACTATTTCCAAGACCCAGATGGATACGGACATTACCTTGGCGACAAATATGAAATCTGGTTTGATATCTACCAAACAGATTATGATCACGATAAAATACCATACTGGGCAGAAGTAAACATACTAGAAACAGATCCAATGATTGATGACTCAAAACTTGACCCAGATAATGATGAAATACCAACCGCCTGGGAATACAAATGGGGATACAAACACAACATTTGGGATGATCACAAAAACCTAGATCCAGACGTCGACGGAATCGAAAACATAGAAGAATACCTTATGAGAAAACATTTCTCAAACCCCTATCAGCAAGACATCTACATCGAAGCAGATGGAATGAAACCACGATTCTTCTTCTGGAAACATAAACTATTCAAAGAAACACAACAAATAATAATTGAAAGATTCGCCCAACATGGAATCAATGTTTACATCGATGACGGCTGGCCAGATACACCAAAAAACGGAGGAGGAAGCATGGTCCCATTCGATGACAGAACCAATTGGAACTCAGGAGAATTCCTACAATACTACAAACATTATTTCCCCGATGAAAGAAAAGGAATATTTAGATACCTACTAATATGCAACAACGCAGGCTACTGTGGAAACTCAGAATTCAACAACTTTGACACAATAATATTAGGAAACAGCATTAAAACAACTTTGTTTAACCAAAAAGCATTTTTCCCAAGAACACAAAGAACAATGTTAGCCTCAGCAGTATTACATGAACTAGGACACACACTAGGAATAGGACCCAACACAATAGGAGGATGCGACAACTACTCTTTTAAAAACAAATACCTGCCAACTCAACAAAGAAACGAATACCTCAAAGAATGGGGCAACTACAAAAGCGTGATGAACTACTACTACATCTATGATAAAAACCTTGTAGATTTTTCTGATGGAACAAATGGATACAATGATCAAAACGACTGGAATCATTTCTATTTACCATATTTTCAAATAGAAACCACAGTTGTATGTGATCCATTCATAAACATAACCGATAAAGGAGTAAAAGAAGACATAAACATAACATTACCAGGTTGGAATTATAGCAAAAAACTAACAATACATCTCATGGAAAACATGTCACAGACTTCACCAGTTGATCCAATAAAATCAAACTGGGCAGTTTTTGTAAAAACAGATCAGGAAAACGCAACTCAACCCAGCGATAGAAACCTAAGAGTATATGTTCAACCAAAAGTACCATTAACAAGCTGGAGTCTTTACAAAGAAGGATGCATTCATTCAGATGAAAACATAACACTTGTCTAAAAAAAAATATTACTTTTTCTTTCCTTTTATCTCATCAAAAACATAATCATCCCATTTTTTCAAACCAAGTACCACATCCAACTCAATCGGCGTAATTACTGGTTTCTTATACTGCATGTAATCATCTACAGCGATACGAGGACAACCCGTTGAAACAAAACAATCAAAACCTCTGAAACTTTCAAGATTAAATGGTGAAAAAAAATCTAACACAACAATATATGCTTTTTTCCCAGATTTTTCAATTTTTTCTTTTAAATTTTTTGCAAGAATATATCTTTCTTGTCCGATTTTACTGCAGACAACCACTGCAAAACTTTTAGCGTTTTTACAGTTAGCAATAGCTCCATAACGCTGACGAAGAACAGTATCCTTAATATTTCCAAGTTCATCTGTTTTAACTTGTTTACTATAAGGATCAACTGTGATAACTGGTTTATCTGTAGAAAGCATTAAACCTAATGGATGAAAAACACCGCTTCCAATGTAAAGATATACATCTATTTTTTCTTCTATTTTTTTTGCTGAAGAAAAATTACAACCAAGGATTTGACCAGGGGATTTTATCCGGCTGTCTCCTTTTTCGATAACTGTTTTGATATTGTTTTCTTCTAAAAAATTTTTTATTTTATCTATTTCATGTAAATGTTGAGCAGTAGTACACAAGCCAACTGTTTTATCTTCAAGATGTTTTAATGTTTTTTTTAAAACCTCTGTTGTATCAATTTTTGATTCTGCGTTAACAAAAAAATAAGGAGTTTTTTGTTTTTCTAAATCGGGTATGGCTGTATGACCAATTTGAACAACTGCATCTATACTAACACCTGGATAATCATTAGAGTCAACCAGATCGCAGGCTCCAAAACAGGATTCACCATGAACCAATATTTGAGTATCTGTTTTTTGTTCAATGTAATCAACGATTTTTTTAACCTCGGTTTTTAAACCCTCTGGAATCTGCAAAACCACTGTTTTGTAATCATTTTTTTTTATTGATTCAACAACGTTATCTAAATCTATTCTATATCCAATTAAATCCAAAACAAATCCCTCCTTTTTTTTTATGTTATTTTGTTAAATATCTCTTTAAATTTTTTAAGTTGATATTCAAAATCATGACTGGAAACATCTATTTCTACAACAAAATCTGTTTTATAGGGATCAAAATTATTTTTTTGTTTCTGATATATCTCCCAACGTCCATCGGAAACAGTTTTTTTCTTCATGCGTTCATCAAGATATTTTTTAACCAAATCTTCAGGCATCACAGTGTTTAAAATAACAAAATTTGAATTTACTTGTTCAGCTGTGTCTTTAGCTTTATCTCTAAGATCTTGCTTCCTAAAAGTTGCATCTATTAAAACATTTTTTTTATCTGATAATAAATTCTTTGTTTTTTCAAATATTTTATCATAAACTTTTTTCATGTTCTCAGGGCTGTAAAGTCCTTTATTGTATTCTTCATAGCGATGTTCATATTTTCCTATATCAAAAATTTCTTTTCTTACTTCATCAGTGTTAAGTCTTTTAGCATGATAATCAACACTAGTTTTCCTTGAAAAAGTAGTTTTACCCGTACCTGTAAGCCCAGATGTTATGAAAAGAGTTGGTTTCTTTGTTTTTATTTCATTATTCATAAGATGAGCATAATAATCGGCTAGTCTGAAATATTTGTTAGCTGTATCTTTTAACTCTTTTTTTCTATCTTTTTCAACATTTGGATCATCTAGTTGAAAACCAGTTACTTTTCCTCGTACATATGCACGGTAGCATTTGTAGAAGTTTAAAACATCATAAATATTTTCATCTTTACTTTTTTCTACATATCTTTCTATTAAATAACTTGACAGATATGGAAACCCTTGATAATCTAAATCCATCGCTAGAAAACCAATATCGCTTGCTACATCACTAAAACGAAATCTTTTATTAAACTCTATACAGTCAAAAATACATATCTGATCATCAGTTAGAACTATGTTTCCAGTGTGTAAATCTCCATGGCAATCAAGGATGTAACCATTTTTTATTCTTTTATCGAAAACATCTTCTTTTGTTTTTAAAAAACTGTTAGTTGTTTTTTTTATAAAATTAAAAGTGTTTTCTGAAATTGTTTGATTTATCTTGTTTTCTGTTTGTTCAAAGTTTTCATCAGTGTTTTGTTTAATAGTTTCTATTTTTCCATAATTTTTGATTTCATCATTGGTTTCTTCTGAGTTATAAAAATCTACCAAGTTGTCTACAATTTTTTCTATAGTTTCCTCATTTACTTTACCTTTATGAAGAAGAGAAGAAATTATTTTTTCTTGTGAGAATTCTTTCATTTTAACAGCATAATCAATGATTTTTCCTTTGCCATCTATTTCTATACGGTCATCTTTTTTTGTAATAGGAACTGTTTTTTCATATATGTCTGGGCAGAGTCTTTTATTTAGTTTAAGTTCTTGTTCACAGAAATGTTTTCTTTTATCAAGACTTGAAAAATCAAGAAAACCAAAGTCTACTGGTTTTTTTATTTTATAAGCATAATCACCTGTTAAGGCTACATATGAAATATGAGTCTGTATGATTTTAACATTTTCTGGTTTTTCTTTGTAAGTTTCTGGTTTTTTTAGTTCCTGTAAAAACTTTTTTTGATTCATAACTGGTTTTGGTGAAAATGTTGATTGTTATAAAAAGTTTTAGTGAAAAAAAAATAGATAATACTTTGTTTAGAAAAATGTTAAAACAATTATTATATGAAAAACAAGTAGGCTTAAAGCAGCGGGTATGAAAACTGGGTACATTTTTGTGGTATTTGTTTTTAAGTATTCGCTACTTAAAATGTTACAGAGATGTATTGGTGAAATAAGATATCCTACAAATGCGCTTACAAAGATTAGGCTTGCAAAACCTATAATTGTTAAATCGGTTGCTGGATAAAAAGGTGCTAAAAGCGGATAGGATAAAGTTATACCTATTAGAAGATAACCAGTTATTATTCCTAGTATAAATGGTAAAAGTATTATCATCAAAAGTATTGGTATATTAAAACTTTCAAGAGAAGAGAATATTGCTTGGTTGGATTGTGTGTATTCAAAGATTTTTCTAAAAATCATGATACCTATTATGACCATTGCAAATTTCCAGGTTATTGATTTTTTTAAAAGATTTTTGTATTCATCCTTTGGTGTTTTTACCAGATATAGAAGAACTATTATACTTGTCAAAACACCGAATATGAAACAGATTTCTAAAGATATGTTAAAGATATAATGAAAAATTGCGAAAAATACTGGAAGTATCGGCGGTAAAAGAAAAAGTAAGCCATGGCATTCTTTTTTTATACATTCTAAATCTATTTTTTTAAGTGTTAGATTTTTTGTGTTCTTTTTAACTGTAAGGGAGAGTATGATGAAACCAAGGATTACCATAAATATAAAAGAAAGAAAGTTTCCTTTGATAAGATCTGTTACTTCTATTTCAGCTAGTTTAGCCATAGTAAGAATTGTGATACTTATAGGGTATACTGGGAACCATATATGTCTGAACCATATGTTGAAAAAATTTTTTTTATCAACATGCATATTGTATTCATGTCCTTCTTCTTGAACAACAGGTGCTGAGAACAATGCTCCACCTGGTACAGGCATAAGTCCATATATCGCTGGTATTACCCCTATAGTGCCTCCTTTTGTGAATATCGTTCGGAGGCTTTCTATAAGTTTTGATATAGCCCCTGTTTCCTGCATCATTTTAGCTAGCATATAGATAAGAGTCATCAGTATTGTGAGTTCCAAGGTATCGATTAGGAATTTTTGGTCTTGCAATAGTTCTTGAGGAATTGTTGTGATATCAACTGTGTTTATTGAAAAAATTGCTAATGTCATTGATCCGATTATTAATGCAAATCCGAAGTTTTTTTTGAAATGTATTAATAATATTACTAGGAAAAACGCTATTAATACTCCGATTAGTTGCAACATTGTTTTTTGTGAATTAAGAGTTTGTTTAATAATTTACCCGTCAAAAGTATTTTTATATAGAAATATTTATATATATGTTAGTTATTATACAATTTTGGTGATATAGATGCTAAAAAAACATATGAAGAAACTAACATTATGTATGGCTTTTTTTGTAAGTATAATAATGATCTCTACTGCTACAGCCGTACCATATAATAATAGTAAAAATATTCAGAAACCTGTTAAAGATGCTGAAATCGAATTTTCGGAATTAAAAGAAAAAATCAATTCTCTATTTAATATTGAAGAAAATGAAATCACAGATCTTTTAAAAAATAATGATATTAAATCAACTGGTTTATTAGCTGTTATTATAGAACTAATTATTGAGATTCTAAAAAATATAGTTACAATTTTTGGAATGCTTACAGGTAACTTATTTGAATTATTAATTGTTGGAGCTGCAATGCTTATTAAAGGATTACAAATCTTATTTAAAGTGATAGTCTGGTTACCTAGGGCTTTATTTGAGTTAATACTTATTCCTATTGGAAATATATTACTTGCAATAAACCATTGGTTAGAAAATATTATAGACAATATACCGAATAAAACCACTTAATCTTTTTTTTATTTTTCTTCAAATTTTAGTGTTGAACTTCTATCCCACATTTTATTAAAATCATTGTTTAGTTTTTCAACGATTTCTTTTTCCACAGTCCATACTCCTACTTCATCTTTTTTGTATGGACCAGATAGTATCAAAACTCGATCATCACCAATTATATAGTTTCCTTTGATTGCACCATTGATTTTTGCATTTGTTCCTTTCAGATAGTTTTTATCCTTATACTGATTAACTAAAACAGGTACACCCTCAGGTATTTCTCCATCCATCATGTATTCTGCCATGATACGTGGGTTCGTTATTTCTTTTAGATTCCATTCATCAGTATGTTTTGATGCAGGGGGCGCTCTTGATGTTTTTTTCATACCCATCTCTATTGCTATTGCTACTACAACTACGCCTATAGAAAAACCTAAAGCTAATGGTATTACATCCATGAATACTCCATCCTCAAATCCTAAGCCTATAATCCATATTATATAAGGTGGATATAATAGTTTTGTTGTTTTTTAAATATTAAGGGTAACATTTATTTTAAATAGCGTTATTACGGTGCAGCCAGAAGATTACATTTATTTCTTTCAGGGAGAAAAATTTTATGGAGAAAAAAGAAGTAATTGATGAGATTAATAAACTCAGAGAACAGCATAATGCTGTTATTCTTGCCCATAATTATCAAATTCCAGATATTCAGGATATCGCAGATTTGGTAGGTGATTCTTTGGATCTTGCTAAAAAAGCCACGAAAACTGATGCAGATGTTATTGTTTTTTGTGGTGTTGATTTTATGGCTGAAGCAGCAAGGATTCTTAATCCTGATAAAAAAGTGATTATACCCGATGAGGGTGCTTGTTGCCCTATGGCAGCTATGGTTACACCAGATCGTCTTAGAAAGAAAAAACAAGAATATCCTGATGCTAAAGTTGTATCATATATCAATACCACAGCAGATGTGAAAGCTGAATCGGATATATGCTGTACTTCTTCTAATGGTGTTCAAGTAGTAAACAGTCTGGATGCCGAACAGATTATTTTTGTACCAGATAAAAACCTTGGAAGTTATATAAAAAAACAGGTTGAAAATAAAAAGATGATTCTTTGGGATGGATTTTGTGCCACCCATGATAACATAACAAAGAATCATATTGAAAAATTAAAATCTCGTTATCCTGATGCAGAGGTTCTTGTTCATCCTGAATGCAAACCTGAAGTAGTTGAGATTGCAGATTATGCTTATTCTACTAATGGCATGGTTAATCATGCTAAAGATTCAGATAAAAAAGAATTCATTATCGGCACTGAAAAAGGTCTTTGTTATAGGCTTAAAAAAGAAAACCCTGATAAAAAATTTTATTCTATAGATATAGCAGTCTGTCAGAATATGAAAAAAATTAATCTAGAAAAAGTTTTAAATTCACTTAAGAATCTTGAACCTGAAGTAATTCTTCCGGATACAATTATGCAGAAAGCAAAACAACCATTAAAACGTATGATGAAAGTAGGAAGAGGAGATTAAAAAAAAATGAGTGATATGTACACAGAGAAAGTAAAAGAACATTTTAAAAATCCTCGTAATGTTGGTGAAATAAAAAATGCTGATGGTGTCGGAACGGTTGGTAATCCTACTTGTGGAGATGTTATGACTATTTATCTTAAAATTAAAGATGATCGAATTGAAGATATCAAGTTTAAAACATATGGTTGTGCCGCTGCTATTGCTAGTACCAGTATGACAACTGAGCTTGTTAAAGGTAAAACTATTGATGAGGCTTTAAGGATTACTCGTAATGATGTAGCTGAAGAGTTAGGCGGTCTTCCGGATTATAAGATGCATTGTTCTAATCTTGCTACTGATGCTTTAAAAAAAGCTATTGAGGATTATAGGAAAAAAAACCAAAAAAAATAAAAAAGAAGAGTATGGAGTTTTGTTAAAAAAATGTTTGATGGTTATATTTATGTTGATGGTTGGAAAACAAAAATTCGGTTTTCTTCAGCTCATCTTATACCAGAGTATGAGAAATGCGGACGATTACATGGTCATACTTATGCGGTTCATGCAAAAATTTATGGGGAACTTGATGAGAAAGGTATAATTGTTGATTTTTCTCTTTTAAAAGCTGAACTTAAAGAAATTGTTCAAGAACTTGATCATAAGATTCTTATCCCTAAGGATAGCAGTCAGGTTGATTTTAGAGAAGATGATGAAAGTATTGAGATTAATATGCTTGATAAAAAATATGTTTTACCAACTTCAGATTGTTGCATTCTTTCATTAGAGTCTACTTCTGCTGAGAATCTTTCAAGATATATATTAAATCGAGTTATCAAAAGTGATGTTTTACCAAGTAATGTTAAGAAACTTGAGATTGGTGTGGATGAAGGTTTCGGTCAAGGAGCAAGAGTTATAAAAAAATTATAAGAAGGGTTAAAATTTTATTTTTATGAAAAAAGCGGTTTGTTTGATATCTGGTGGACTTGATTCCTGTGTAACAGCATTTACTGCTAAAAGTAAAGGTTTTGAGATTTATGCTCTTACTTTTTGTTATGGACAGAAACATAGAAGGGAATTAAAATCTGCTGAGAAGATCGCGGAAAAACTGGGTTGTGTTGACCATATTGTTTTTAATTTAGATCTTGATGTTTTTGGTGGTTCATCTCTTTTAGATGAAAAAATAAAAGTTGAACAGGATCATAAACTTGATAAAATCGGTGAAAAAATTCCTTCCACATATGTACCGGCTCGTAACACGATTTTTTTATCAATTGCTCTAGCTTATGCAGAATCACTTGATGCTGATGCAGTTTTTATTGGTGCCACTTCTTCGGATTATTCGGGTTACCCTGATTGTCGACCTGAGTTTTTTAAAGCATTTCAGAAAATGGCTGATCTTGCTACAAAAAAAGGAATAGAAGGTGGATCTATCGAGATTAAAACTCCTTTACTTAATTTAAGTAAGGATGAGATTATAAAAAAAGGTTTAGAACTTGGTGTTCCTTTTGAACATACTTGGTCTTGTTATAAAGGTGAAGAAAAAGCATGTGGTCGTTGTGACTCCTGTCTTCTACGGTTAAAAGGTTTTAAGAAAGCAGGTTCTTCAGATCCAATAGATTATAGTTTTTATCCTAAATGGTATAAAACAAAAAAAAATTTTAAATAAATAGTTTTTAGAAATATGGTGGTTTTTTTTCTTCTTCATCTGATAGTTTTTTTCCTTCGTATAGTCGACGTTTTTTTTCTAATGTTTCACGGTCTTTCTTTTTAAAATAATCATATAAATCTAAACCAACAGGTATGGAAATAAGTACTCCGATTAAGATAATTAAACATTGTATAGAATCAGATGGTACATTTCCAACTGTGTTACCGCCGGTTGTTATATCATTAAAGAAAAGATTTAGTGTTCCAATCCAGGGTATTTCACCTCGTGCCTTTCCAGAAACCCATTCTACTTGAACAGGTTCAGAGCATATAGCATATCTTCCATCCTGTATGGATTGATCTGCCACATGGTTGTTATCACCTTTTGTAATAAATCCATCATGATCAGGTTTATAATTCCTGATTCCTAAAGATTCTATTGTTATAGAAGAAGCATCTTCTATATTGTATTCTTCTACCCAGTATTTTTTTTGACCGTTAACTTCTCTTACATCTATCCAGCACATAGCTCGATGAATTATCTGATCACGGTTTTCTAATCCATATGGGTGATAAACTATTACATCACCATAATCACCATAATGGAATTCATCAGAATCTTTTATGTTATAAGCATAAGCTTGTGTTACTATATCACTTCTTTTCTCTGTTTTAACAAGAAGTACCATGTCTCCTGCATCAATGTAACCTATTCGCCCGTATCCTTCTTCATCAGGATGCATCATACTTCCTGATTCAATTGCAACCATTGGTGCTCCAAACCATTGACCTGTGTAAGCCCAAAGAGTTGTTAAAAGTATCAAAACTAAGAAGAAAGCTACTAAAACATCTCTTAATAATGCAAAAGTGTTATTTTCTGTTTTCCAGAATTTCATGAATTTCTTTTTGAAATCACATAATGAATTTTTTAATGGGCAGCTCATCTTTCACCACATAGAATAAACATTTTTTAGATTTTGGTTTTTTTTCCAACAACTTTTTTAGTTTCAGCTCCACAAACTGGACAGATATCTATATCTTTTTTGAATTTTTTACCGCAGCCTTGACAACGTGTCTCCCATTTAAATTTTTCTTTGATTCTTCTTTGATTAATATTCTGATATTTAATTTCAAGATGCTCTGCGATATTTTGAATGGAGAAGTCATCTGTTAAAATAATTGCGTTATACTCATCATTTTTTAGTTGTAAACCCAAAGCTAAAAGTTCAGCATCAGGTTCTGATAATCTATTTTTTTCACCTAATTTTTCACTAATTTTTTTGATTTCCTTGATATATTTTTTTTCTGGTTTAATAATTTTTAATCCTTTTTCCTTTAAGTATATAAAATTCCTGTAGTCTTGTCCTCCAGGTTTTAACTCATCAGCAACTTCAGGGGTAGTAGCCATCATTGTATCTTTTAGATTAGGCAATCTTCCAGATAAAACAGCAGAGGTATCTATTATAAAGATATCTTTTGACATAATTCTAATATTTGTCATTTTAGGATTGTTTTTTCTAAAAAAAAAACAAAGATTTTTTTT